>NZ_CP097188.1:0-80288 GCF_024321955.1 Rhodococcus sp. GA1
ATGGCAGGACATGCGGAGGTAACTCGTTTGTTGACTACCGGAGCGCTCGACGTGGAGAGCATTTCAGCGACCGATCGCGCGACCCAATGGGAATCGGCAACCTCAGCGTTCGGCTTCTCGCTGGCGATGGGTGCGGTCGCCCCTGAGGCCCCGTTCCATCGCGAGTACCTGCGCCGTCGGTGGATCGCGGAGCTGGCACTCGTCGATCTTCAGTGCGGCCGCTCGTCGGCGGCACGTACGACCAGCACGATCGCCGACAGCGATCAGCGGTACATGATCTTGTTGATGATCGAGCGCGGTGAGGAAGTGGTAGCGCAGGGCGGCACGAGGACGGCGCTGCGGCCGGGCGACGCGCTCCTATGGGACTCCACCCGCGCCGCGCGCTTCGACATCCAGCGCAACCTCCGCAAGCGGCTGTTGATGATCCCCGAGCGGGTATTCGAACCAATGCAAGCCGTCGTCCCTCAGGGGGACAGATTCGTTAGCTCGCCCGCCGCGCGACTGCTGATGAGCTATCTCGATTCGCTCTGGGTCGCACTGCCGCAGCTCTCATTGCAGGCAACGATATCGGCGCGCAACGCCACACTCGAGCTGATCGAGGGCGCATTGAGGCCCGGAACCGATCTGCCGGTGAGCGGAACCATTCCGGCGCTGAGGACATCAATGGACCGGTGGATCGACCAACACCTGGCAAGGCTCCACATCACCCCGACGGAGGTCGCGGCCGCACATGCGGTGTCGGTCCGCACGGTTCATCGGGTGTTCGCCGAGACTGGCGAAACTTTGGGGAGTGCGGTTCGGAGGCGCCGCCTCCTCCGCGCCCGGGCGGATCTGGCGGCAACGGATCTGTCTATCTCCTCTATTGCGGCACGCTGGCAGTTCTCAGATGCCAGCCATTTCACCCGGTCGTTCAAACTGCAGTTTGGGCTGTCGCCCACTGCCTACCGGGCAGACGCGCGGCAGGGCGAAGCGTCGGAGGGGGAAGGCTTCTAGTGTCCTGAGTCATTGATTGTTTTATTGACTCGGGTGCAGTAGGCCGCGGATCACATCCGCGGTCTTGGTCCACACGAAGGGTTTCGGGTTCGCGTTCCACACCAGGCGCTGACGTCGTCTTCGAGGATCTGGACGCTGTGGTGCGATGACGTCCTATCGCGCATGTCGCGAAACGATTGGGTCTTGTAGTAGCCGTACCGGCGATCGACAAAGAGGCGGTCGACCTCGATGCGCGCCGATCTCAGTCGAGGATGTACGGGCGATGACGGTGGCCATGAAGGGCCAGCGTCCCGAGCAGTGATCTTCCATACCGATCGCGGCACCCTGAACCGTGCCGGGTTCCTTGCCGCTCCTATGCTGGCGACAACTCCGGTTGGAGAGTGGATCGCCTCGAACTCTTCGGGCGTGATGTAGCCGAGGGTGCTGTGGAGCCGGCGACTGTTGAACCAGTCGACCCACTTCATCGTGCCGAACGTTGCCGGCGAGCCGTTCCTGCACGTACTCGCGCAACGCATCGCTGCCCACCAGCTTCGCAACCTTCGGACGTTGGCGGCCTGTTGCGCCTTCCACTGCGCCGCCAGGGACCTGCTATCCGCTTCGGGTCGCCGCGTTGCGGCGCAGCTCACGTGAAATCGTTCCCGGGTCGAGTCCGATTCTGGCGTGTCCCCGGTGAATGAGTTCGCCCTGTTCTAGATGTATGAGGCCATGACGTTGGTGACACCGGCGCGGAGCTTGCTCGCGGGCGGTCGGTCGCCGACGGCAGTGTGGGGTCGATGGTAGTTGTAGTGCACGTTCCACACGTGCAGGGCCTCCGATCGTTGCTGTTCGCTGGTCCAGGTGCGGGCGTAGAGGAACTCTTCGGCCAGGATCCGGTTGTAGCGCTCGACCTTGCCGTTGTGCCGTGGGGTGTACGGGGTGATTCGCTGATGCCGAGCCCCGTGCAGCACCTTCGCGAAGTCCTTCGCGCGGTAGCAGGACCCGTTGTCGGTCACGATGCGGTGGATGTGGCCGATGCCGTGAGCGGCGAAGAACACCCGGGCCCGGTGCACGAACCCGATTGCGGTCGAAGCTTTCTCGTCGGGCAACGCTTCGGTATACGCCAGGCGGGAGAACCCGTCCACAGCCGAATGCAGGTACACGTAGCCGGCGCGGGCCCCGGCAGCCTTGGCGCGTTCGACCCTCTTGGCGTGCTCGCTGCCGCGACCGTGCACGCGCCAGCCGCCGCCATCGGGGATCCGACCGACCTTCTTGATGTCGACGTGCACCATGTGGCCGGGCCAATGCGCGACGATCCGCCGGGGTTCGCGGTTGCTGTCTCCGGTCGGGTCGAGGAACCTGCGTCGGTTCAGGCCGAGGTGCGCCAGGTGCCGGCTGACGGTGCGCACCGAGATCGGGCACCCGTCGGTGGCCAGTTCGAGGGCGATGCGCCGTGCCGACCACTTCTTCTCACGCCGTAGCTGCTCGATCCGGACCACCACCTCGGCGGCGGTGGTGGTGGGTTGGTGGTGCGGCACGCTGGGGCGATCGAGCAGACCCAACTCACCGAACTGCCGGTGGCGGTGTACCCATTTGCTGGCACAAGCGCGGGAGATGCCCATCTCGGCGGCGACGTGGGAGATCGGACGGGTCTGACACCGCTGCACGAGACGGCGGCGACCCTCGACGGACAGCGGGGCGTTACGGTGGAGCACGGACGGGTTCTTCCTGTTGGCGGATGCGTTGGTGGTACTTCTCATCCTGCCGCGGAAGACCCGTCCGCTTCGCTCAGCCCCCGCCTGGCCTGGTGTCTACAACGTCATGACCCGCAACATCTAGAAGGACCTTCGCGAATCGGATTCATGCAGTCGTCGCAGCCTCTCAGATCGAGAGTGCTGCGACGACTGCGTTGCCTAACTTGCCTCTCACGAGAGGACCGATCCTCGACCTAACGACCCTGAACACGCCGGCCGAAGCGATCAGGGTAAAGCCGTCCAGTTGCTTTATCAGCTTGGTGTCTTGCGAGGACCCGTCGAAGCTGTTCCTTCGCTCTCGCTCGGGTTTGTTCACTGGCCGGGTGGTTGACGGCGCGACGGGCGAGCTCTGCATCGCGAGCTGCGGCGCGTTCGGCCCGGATCTGGGCACGGCGTTCGGCGGGGGTGGGTCCGGCCCATACGTCGGTGAGGGCGCGGAGTTGCCAGCGCAGGAAGGCTGTCGGGGACGCTAGGTGCAGCAGGGTGCGGTCGCGGCGGAACTCGGTGATCCGGTCGGCGATGGCGTCTCCGGTCCAGCGGGTGGTGTCGATGTCCGCGTCGAGGAGTGCGTCGGTGATGCTTCCGATGTGCTGGTGGTCGGTACCGGGCACGTAGTGGCCGTGGCGGTCGATACCTCGGTAGCCGGGCATGACAGGTGCAAGCCTGTCTGCCAGGCGCGCAGCGGCGATCTGAGCGTGCAGGGGTCGTGGACTACGGGAAGCTTTCGTCAGAGCCCGGGCGCGGCGCGAAGCGCGCGCGTTGGTGATTACTCGAGAACAAGAGATACCTGTAGAACCCAAGGGGTTCTCCGGTAGATCCGCATGATTCGGAAACTGGGGATAAACCGAAGGATCCAGCGCAAACTTGCTGGTCAATGCCCATACGGAAGCGGCGCGGAGCTGGCGGCCTCCGTGGGTGAGACTGGCCTCGATGCGTTCGGCGATGGTCAGGTAGCGACCGCATACGATTTCGACTGCGGCTCCGATGCGGCGAAGGATCCGGCGGGCTCGGTCGAGGACGTCGGTGCTGATGCCGGCGTACTCGGCGAGGGTTTCCCGAGCGGCGGTAAGGCTGCGGCCGGTGGATTCGTCGGCATAGGCGGCGTGCGCGTTCGCGGCGGCGATGAACTTGTCCGGGGCGACGCGGTGCTGACGGCAGATTTGGATGCCGGTGTCGCTGCGCGCCCAGGTGATGATCTGGCGCATCCATCCGGCGCGGGAGTCCCAGACGGGGATGGGGGAGTAGGCGCCATCGGCGACGTGGAGGTGGTAGCTACCGCGACGGCGGCCGCGGCGGGTCTTGGGAGCGGCGCGGCCGGGGCCTCGACGGTTGGCACGCCTCGTGTGGACAAAAGTTGAATCAAGCGCGGTGCGCTCGCTAAGATGCATAGCGAAGACTTTCTGGGAGAGAAAGTTCGAATGCCCGAAACGTTTGGCGACCGATCGGGCAGATATTTGGTTTGGAGAACCCTCCACCTTGGCCGGTGGGGGGTTTTCCGCTTCTGAGGGGCGTCTAGTTGGCGGCTACCGTCCCTCTGGGCTGGGGTTTACACGGGCACCGCCTTGATCTCGCGGGCAAGGTCCGGCCTACCGGCTTGGAGTGCGAGTAGGTCGGCGACGTACTGAGACAGCGCGATCCTGGCGTCTTCGGCGTCCCGACGGAGCTGTTGATGCAGCTCCGCGGGGATACGTAGAGTTATCGCGGCGCGGTCGCCTTTGTGTGGCTGTGCCATTGTGCGAACCCCCCGTTCTTCAAGATCGGCCGATGAATCTGCTTCAGGTTAGCGGGCCGAGTGGCCTTTGTCAGTTTCCGCGCACCTCGGCGTGGCGCGTGGTTTTATTGTACGGTTCTAACTTCGCCGAACGAGGTCGGCCTAGAGCTTCTCGAGCATGTCGAGGCGGATCTGCCGGGTGCGCTCCCATACGGTGCGGAGCTCGCGGACTTTGACCTTGTAGATGCGTGCGAGTTCGCGGGCGACCTCAGGGTCGTAGTCGCGCCGGCCCTTCTCTATGCGGGTGAGTGTGGTGGTGCCGACGCCGAGCTTTTGCGCGACATCGGCCTGGTTGAGGCCGGCGAGGGTGCGAAGATCGGCGAGGGTGAGTTCGTCGGAGCGAAGGACGAGCAGGTCACCGATTGTCACGCGCAGCTTCTTCGCGACGTCGGCAAGAAGGCTGGGCGTGGGATTGGCACGCCCGATCTCCCAGGAGCGCAGCGTGGCTTCGGAGATGCCTGCGGCATCGGCCAGGTCGTCTCCGGTCAGTCCGCGCGCTTCCCGTAGGCGGCGAAGCCGGGCTCCACTGAAGCCGCGAACCGTGCTTCTCGACAATCTCCCTCCCTGCTGGGACAGATTCTGGGCTAGGAACTCATCCATCTTGCACCCTTCCTGACGTGCGGATTTGCATTTCCGGTAGTAAGTTGCGGTGGTATTATGATACAAAGAGCCGCAGTGGGCGGGAAAGCGGTCGATCAGTACGCTCAGCTCGCTCGCAAGGGGCACCGAACGGCCGGGGGGCCATGCGGTTATCTCCCCCGGCGCGCCACATGAAACGGGAGGGTTATTCGTGAGCAGACATCGCCGCCGCAGGGCAACCAGTGCGGTCTTGAGCACCGCCACGCTGGCTCCGGCCGCTGCCGGATTGGTCATCGCACTGGCGCCGACCGCGGCAGCGGCTCCGACCGATAATTCCGGCGGGGGGCAGGCCGGGATCACTTCGACACCCGAGCCCGGCGGCGGAGGCCAAGCGGGCATCACCTCGACGCCTCCGGCTCCTGCGCCCGAACCAGCTCCGGCAGAGAACAACGAGGCCGATTACTGGGTTCCGGTGCCGGTGCAGTACCGGGGGGAGACCCGCCCGCTGCCGGGGTACGACTACGAGACCGGCATCTACGATGCCGACTACTACAGCGCGCCGGCCCCGATCGATCCGGGCCGGCTCCATCTGCCGGTCGCAGTCCAGCCGACGGCGCCGATCCAGGCACCGCCGAAGATGATTCGGGCCGGTCGACTGCTGTTCGAGCAGCCGAACTGGGTGTCCGATCCCGATGCGGACGATGTGAACCGCAACACCGCCGCGATCGAGGCGATGGTTACCGATGGCTACCGTTCGGTGGGCATCGAGACGACCGAGGCCGAGCGTCTGGCGGCCGCGCAGGTCGCTGGTGGCGCGGTCGGAGCGATCGGCGGCGCGGCCGTCTTGGGTGTCCCGGCTGCGGTCACCGGTGGTCTGATCGGCGGCACGATCGGCGGCAACCTCGGCGTGGGAGCAGGCAGCGTCCTGGTGCCCGGCATCGGCTGGGTGCCCGGGGGTGTGGCCGGTACGGCGGCCGGGGCCGGTATCGGCGCGGCGGTGGCGGGTGTCCCTGCTGCCGTGGTCGGTGCGGTCGGCGGCGGCGCTCTCGGTGTTGCGGCCGGGACCGTCTACGGCGCGGGTGAGGATGGTTCGCCCATTGACATCGAGGTTCCGGACGTCGACCAGGAGTCGATCACCGACCAGGTCGCCTCCACCCTCACCGAGTGGCAGGCCGATCCGGCCACCGCTCCGGTGGCCGAAGCGGTGACGCAGTTCGTCATGGCCGACGCCCCGGCTCTCGATGCACAGGCCCGCGAGTTCGTCGCAGCGCAGCCGGGCGGCGAGCAGGTGATCGAGCAGGTCGATGACACTCTCGGGTCCTTCTTCGAGGACGCGACGCCGGGCTTGGCCTCGCGTCTGCTCAGTGAAGCGGTCGGAGGCGGTGTCGCCGGCGGGGCTCCCGCTGAGGACGGCGCCGCGGATCCGACGCTCGGCGTCTGAGTCGCGGTCGAGGGGGAGACGAGGCGATGAAACGGAGCAACCTACCGGGTTCACCGCGCGTCCTCGACGCGACGGCACCCCGAACCCGCATGGTGCGCACGTGCGTGTCGGCACCGGTGCCGGAGGAGCGTTTCTCCTCCGCTGGGGGAGCTGGTGCACGTGAGTCGGTGTCTCGGGTGGTGGCGGCGGCCGAGGCCGGTCGCCGCCCCGCTCGGCCGGCTGCGTCGGCGGTGGCGGGATCGACCACCTCCGCGACCCGCTCACCGGTCGGTCGTGGGCTGTTCTACGGCGGCGTCGGCCTGGCGGCTGTCGCGGTGGTGGGCATGGCCGGTTGGGGCGTGTCGGCGCTGGTCGGCGCGCTGAGCGGCGACGACGACGCGGACTTCGGTGGCTTGGTTCCGGCGACGGCAACTGCGGCACCGACCACGGCGGCTGCGGCGGAGGATCGGTGTTCACCCGGCGAAGGTGATCAGGTCTCCGGTGAGGGCGTGATCGCGGCGCTCGAGCACCGCTACTACCTGCTGCGGTCGGGTCCGGCGGTGCGGGAGCTGATGGCACCGGATGCGCCGTTGCCCGACGCGGCGACGATTCAGCAGGGGATCGACACCGTCCCGCTGGGCACGACGCATTGCCTCGAGGTGACGACGATCGGCCCGAACACCTACAGCGCGCAGATCACCGAGGTCCGCCCGGATCGCCCTTACGAGTTCAAGCAGCGCATCACGACGACCACGGCCGAGGACGGCCGGGTGCTGATCCGCTCCATCGAAGCGGTCGGGGGATAGTCCGGGATGAGGAAAGCAGGAATTGCCCTGACGGTCGCGGCGGCGGCCGCGGCCGCAATGACGGCGCCGGCGCCGGCCCATGCTGCCGAGGCGAACGGCTGTGCGCGCACGATCGCGTTGATGATTCCCGGCACGACGGAGACCTCGGCCAATGCCGATCCGAACACCCCGACGGGGATGCTCGCGGCCGTCGGTAATGCGCTCGAACAGCGATACGGGAAGAACCTCGACGCGCTGTATGTGCCGTACCCGGGGGAGGCGTTCTTCAACGGCACCTCGTATGCCGAATCGAAGTCGCGAGGCGACGAGGCGGCGGCGGAGTTGATGCAGCGCTGTGCGACGTCGAAGTTCGTCGTCGCCGGGTACAGCCAGGGCGCGCAGATCGGCAACGATCTGGCCGTCAACATCGGCCACGGCCTCGGCCCGGTGCCTGCGCAGCAGGTCAAGGCGGTGATTCTGCTCGCCAATCCGAAGCGGGGCACCGAGGGTGCGACGTTGATCGGCCCGCCCCTCGCCGGCCAGGGCATCGCGGGGCCGGCGCCGGAGGGGTTCGGCACGCTCGCGGGCAAGGTGTTCGATATCTGCCACCCGGACGATGCGTACTGCAACACCGACGGTGAGTCGACACCGTTCCTGGCGTCGCTGGGCCGGATCATCGCCAACCCTCCCGGCGCGGTGGATGTCTCTGCCGAGCTCACCTCGACCGCGACTCCGCAGACTCCGACGATCACCGGGGAGTCGACAGTGGCGCCATCGTCGCTGGTCGATGAGCTGTCCTCGCCGGGACAGTGGCGCAATGCCGATCTGTCGGCGGCGGTCGGGGCGGCAACGCGGCTGGCCGAGGCGGTGTCCTCGCTCGACGGCGGTGGGCCGACGTCGACCACCTCGGCAGCGAACATCGCCCGGATGACGCAGCAGGCTCGATTGGTGTCGGAGACGTTGACGCCGGTCGACCAGGCGCGTGCGTGGATCGACAGCAATCCGGGTGCGCGCGAGACGTTCACCTCGGCTCCCGCGGGGTCGCCGGAGGCGACGACCGCGGGTGTGCTCGACATGCTCGAGCAGGTCGACGTTCCGGCGGTGCTCTCGGCCGCCGAAGCGGTGACCGACACGAGCACAGCTCTGCTCGAGGCGCGGACCTCGGGTGAGCCGGTCGATGTCGCGACGCTGGCGAGTTCGGCGGACGCGCTGGTGGCGGGTCTGTCGCCGTTGGCGGCCTCGGGTCCGCCGGAGTTGCGGACGGCCACCCATGTGCTCTCGGTGGCCAAGCCGACGACGATCATCAATCAGCTGCTCAACGTCGTCTCCGGCGTGACCGCGGTCGACTATCCGGCGGTGGCGGCCGGGTTGCAGCAGCTCCCGGGCAAGCTCGCCACCGGGGATGTGCGCGGCGCACACGCCATCGCGGGGGATCTGAACAATCAGCTCTCCCCGCTGGTGAAGATGGCGGCCGGGGTGGACTTCAAGACGCTCTCGCGGCTGGTGGCGATGGTTCCGGATCCGTCCGGCACAGCCGCCGTTGCGGCGGTGGTGCTCGATCTGCTCGGCAACGTCGACGTGATCCGGTTGGCGCGCACTGTCGGCGAGATTCAGGAAATCGCCTGGTCGGTCGCCGAAACCGGGAACGTGCTCGAGCTGTCGCGGCTGATGCCGGTCGCGGTGGAGCTCGCGCAGGTGGCCCTCGGCGTGCTCACGCCGGGGCAGAAGATGAGCCCGGAGCAGCTGCACGATCCTGGCGATCCGATCGGATCGCTGATGGCGGTGCAGGTACAGGACAGTGATCTGGCCGGCCTGAGCCGATCGGTGATGTCACTGGCGAGCAGTGACAGTGCGGTCGAGCTCGGGCAGCTCGTGGCGGAAGGATTCACTGCGGCGAGCTTCTACGCCTCGAATTCGCACATCGCCTATCCGAGCTGGTCGCCGGATGGAACCGGCACCGCGATCGACACGATGGTGAACCTCTTCGCCAAGGCGATCGGGTAACACCGGGCGGTTCTGGCGGTGGGTGGTGCCGCCGCCAGAACCGACACCTTCCCGGAAATAACGCGGCATCCGACCTCGGGCGGGCGGATGCGAAGTCACTCACGGTGCATGGCCTGGGCGGGCTGTCGACAAGCACTCGTGCAAAGGGGGTGAGAGATGTGGCTTCTTCGACGTCGAGATTCGCGCTGGCGGCTGGTGTCGTCGCGGTGATGGGGTCGCTGGTGATGTGCGGCAGCGACAACCCCGAGCCGGACAACTGCCTGCCGACGCAGGGAGCGTCCCGGTCGCCGAACAGCCTGCGCGGCGCCTCCGGTAAGAAGGTGCAGCCGATGGTGACCGGCACGTATACGTTCACCTCCGGCTTCGGCCCGCGGTGGGGCGGGCAGCACAACGGGGTCGACCTTGCGGCCCCGATCGGCACGCCCTTCTACGCACCGATGGACGGGATCGTGGTCGCGGCGGGGGATTCCGGCCCCGGTGATGAGGGCGGCTTCGACAACTGGATCATCGTCGATTCGGTCACCTCGAACGGGCGGACCATCTCGACCGTGTACGGGCACATGCACCCCGGCGGTGTGCTCGTCGACGTCGGCGATGAGGTGCGGGCCGGCGATCTGATCGGCGCGGTCGGCAACGCCGGTGGCTCGACCGGCCCGCACCTGCACTTCGAGGTCTGGCCCGGTGGCCGGCTCGACGGCGGATCCCCGATCGACCCGATGGGTTGGCTGGCCGATGCAGGCGAGCTCGATGCGCCCGAGCAGGGGCCGGCCACGCCGAACGTGCGGCTGGTGGCGGCCGAAACCTCCCTCGGTGCGGGCTGCGCCGGATTGGCTCGCCCCGGTGGGAGCACCCTCGAGGCCGGCTCGGTGCCCGAGGAGTTCCGCGAGTGGATCCTCGAGGCGGCACAGACCTGCGACGCGATCGACGCACCCCTGCTCGCCTCCCAGCTCTACCAGGAGAACAACTTCCGCCACGGCCCGAGCGCGCCGGTCTCTGCGTCCGGGGCACGCGGACCGGGCCAGTTCATGCCCGCCACGTGGAGCGGAATCGGTAAGGACTACGACGGCGACGGCGTGGCCGATGTGAACTCGATCGGCGATGCGGTGATGTCGATGGCCGACTACGACTGCCAGATGTGGGAGCTGACGCAGCAGTGGCTTCGTGAAGGGAAAGTCCACGGTGACGGCACGGAGTTGATGCTCTCGGCCTACAACTGCGGCCCCGGCGGCACGCTCGCCTCCGGCGGGGTGTGCGGCAACGCCGAGACCACCGGATACGTCCGCGACATCATCGCTCGCCGCCCCGACTTCGCCGGGGTCGACCAGGCTCCGCGGCCGCCGGTGACCAGTTCACCGGTCGTCGATGCGGCACTCGGGTGGCTGGGCACCGAGTACGCCTGGGGCGGCGGTGATACCAGCGGCCCGACGCGCGGCATCGCCGACGGCGGTGTGGCCGACGCGCATAGCGACCACAACAAGATCGGGTTCGACTGCTCGGGCCTGGTGCTCTACGCAGTCGCCCAAGCGACGGACGGACGAGTCGTTCTGCCGCACCAGGATTCGGCTCAGGTGAGCGATCCTCGTGGGACACCGATCACCACATCCTCGGACTTGAGGCCCGGAGACATCGTGCAGCCGTATCCGGGTCATGTGTGGATCTGGCTGGGGGACAACAAGGTTGTGGAGGCACCCCAGTCGGGCGGGAAGGTTCAGATCACCGAATGGACACCGCCGGAGAATGTCAGAGCCATGCGATTTACTTGATACACAACAGTTTTCATACACCAGGACATCGGGAACGATGAGACACCAGAGAGAGGGCGCCACGGCTGTGAGCGACGAATGGGACAAGGCGGAGGCAGCGGTCCGCAGCCTCGGATCGACCCGGAAGGTCGAGGAGTTGACGGCGTCGGATCTGCGGGCATGGGCGTCGGAGAACACGCTCATGACGCGCACCCAGTGGCCGAAGGTCAAGCGCGAGCTCTACAAGCAGTTCGACGTGGACTACGACGCACTGCGCGAGCGTGAGCAGCGCGAACGGGCGCAGGCACTGACGGCGGCCGCGGCGGACGCGCCGGTGGTCGGCTTGTGGTCGGCCGGCGACGACCGTGGCTCGTTCGCCGTCGTCGGCAACGCGGGCACCAGCGAGGTTGCATGGTACGGCTCGTTCCACAAGGACGATCGGATCTTCCGGCCCGGCGATCAGGATTCGGCCGATGAGGCCAGCGCAGGCAAGGCGGTGTTCCTCGCGGCGAAGGTCCGTGAACACCTCGACGCGGCGGCGGTGCGCCTGCGCCTACGGGTGAGCAGCGAACGCATCGACGGCGTGAAACTGGCCGATCTGGCCGCGAAGAAGCAGGTCATCCTCGACCTCGAGGTGGTGCAGACCGCAAACCCGGCCGAGCAGTGGTGCCTCGAACCCGGTTTCGGCGAGTGGCGGGCGATCCGCCTGTCGGACCTCGTGGTGGCCGAATGATCCGCCGACTGGCCCTGGCCGGCGCCGTCGCCGGGGCACTGACCGTAGCGGGGTGCAGCTCCGGGTCCGAGCAGGATCGGGCGCCGTCGACCTCCACTGCGCAGCGGTCGACCTCGACGCAGGCTTGGCCTCCCACCGAGGCCACCGCACCCCCCGAGCCGTCGACGGTGTCGGCGTCACCGCCGGTCGACACCGACGATCCGGGCGAGCTCGGCCGCACGGTCGTCGAGACCTGGTTCTCCTATGACACCCGCACCGACACCAATCGCAACGACGCCCCGGTGCGGGCCGCCGATCTGGGCGCGCTGACCGGCGAACTCGACGCGCAGGTCCGCGCCGATGTGCAGATCCCGGTCAAGGCCAGCGGTGAGTGGGCACAGTGGGCGTCGCAGGGCGCGACGGTCACCGCCGTGGCGGTGGAGGTCCCCAACCAGGGACAGGCCAACACCGCGACGAAGTATCACGGCATGTACGAGGTGACCAGCACGGTCACCGATTCCAGCGGCACCGAGATCGGCAGTGACGTGCAGTACGTCGCCGTGGTGCTGACCGACAACGGCGACGGGTGGCGCGTGTCGTCCGTCACCACTGTGTGAGGTGAGCGTGATGGCTGACATCGCTGACTACAACCACGAACCGACCGTCGACCCGCGTCGGCTGCGGCTACGCCCGAACCGTCCCGCTGTCGAACCCGAACCGGCTCCGGCTCCCGAGCCTGTAGCCGAGGACATCGCCGATCCGTACGGGGTCGGAGTAGATGCTCTCGCGGCCGTCGACGAGCCGACCGCTCCGACAGCAGTGCCGCCCACCGGGCACGGCGCACTGTTCGACGAGGCCGCCTCACCGGCGCTTTCCCAGCCCGCCCAGTGGGGTTGGCGGGGCCGGATCAATGCAGCTCTGGGCACGAAACTGGCCCCGACACCGGCATCGGCAGAGACAGGCCACCGGGCGGCGGTCGAAGCGATCCAGCGAACGCTGCCGGGTTCGGGCACGGTCGCTGTGGTCAACACCAAGGGCGGAGCCGGCAAGACCCCGACGACGATTGCGCTGGCAGCGATGCTCGGTAAGCATCGCGGCCGCGGGGTCGTGGCGGTGGACATGAGCGAGGCCGGCGGCACCCTCGGCATTCGCGCAGCGCGCACCGCACCCATCGAACGCACGGTGTGGGATGTCCTCGACAACGCATCGCGGCTGATGTCCGCCGACGTCGAGGCGGGGGAGCTGGCGGCGTATCTGCGGCTCCAGCCCACCCACGACGAGATCCTGGCCGGGGACACCGATTCTTCCTATGACGACATGCTCGGCGAGGACGAGTGCGCGGCGTTGGGCGCGGTGCTTCGTCGCCACCGCGACCTGCTGATTATCGACACAGCCACCACTCCGCAGGCCGGGGCGTGGCAGTGGGCGGTACGCCATGCCGACGTGCTGGTGGTGCCGCTGCCGATGCGCCGGGACATGGCCCAGCACGCCTACGCGATGCTCGACGGCCTCCGTAAGCGGGGCTTCGAGCATCTGGTGCGTTCGGCGATCGTGCTGCTGTGCGCGACGCCGGGGTCCGATCCGAACCTCGAAACTGCGATTGTCGACGAGTTCGACTCTCTCGGGGTGCAGACCTACGTTCGGGTCCCGTTCGAGCCGGTCTTCGCCACCGGTGAGCGGATCACGCTCGAGGCGTTGTCGCAGAGTTCGATCATCGCGTGGACGAATGTCACGGCGATGGTGACCGATGCGCTGGCCGAGGCCATCGTCGAGCGGCAGGCCGGACTCCGGCAGCAAGGGGTACCGGCTCCGGCGGTCGCCCCGGAGCCGAATCCGCCGACGTTCGCGGCGAACGTTCCGAGCTTCGTAGCGCCCCAGCCGGCCCCGGCTCCCGAGTCGGTTTCCACAGCTGAGCCGTCTCCGACCCCGGTAGCCGAACCCGCTGCCGCTCCTGCTGTCCGGGTGCCTGAGACGGACCCGGCTCGGGACCTGCCCCTGGATTACCGGCCCGCCGCCGCGGCGGCGGAAGCGGCCCCCGAACCGGATGCCTCGATCGAATCGGCCGCTGAGGTGCACCAACCGCCGGCCCCGGCGCGACGGCCGCAACCACCGAAGCCGTCGAGCTTCGATCCCTACGCCTGACCTTCTGTGTGAAAGGAACCCTGTGATGTCTCGCAATACCTCGATGCGGTCGCTACCTCGTAGCGTGGCCCGCGCTGCGTCCCTGTTGTCGGCCACGATCGGCACGGTGTTGCTCACCGCCGGTACCGCCTCGGCTCAGACCGACAATCCGCTCGACGGAATCTCCCCTGATCTGGGGGTGTTCGGTCCTACGTTCCAAAGCACCTGGTCGCGGATTGCGGGCGGTATCTGGGGTGCGGTCCTGGCGGTATCCGCAGTCAACCTGATCATTTCGCTCTACAAGATCCGCAAGGCTCGCGCCGGGGGCTACCAGAGCGAATTGAGCGATTCGATGGATTCGGCCAAGACCGCTGGTGTGGCGTTCGGTTGCGTGGCCGGAGCCGGGATCATCGTCGGCGCCATCTTGTTCGTCGTCAACGGCTGATAGCCGATCTACCAGCACTGTTAGGAGAATCAGATGGCACCCGATTTCAGCTCGATCAAGCCGGGCTCCCAGCAATCGGCCCCGGCCACACCACCTCCGCCGTCCTCGGCGAGCACTGTCGAGGCGGGCGGCTGGAAGGCGCGATTCGCCAAGCTGCCCACGTGGTTCAAGATCGCCCTGCCGGCCGCTCTCGTGGTGACGATCCTCGTCACCCTTCTCGGGGGATCGGGCGGTTCGGAGTCCGACACGGTGCGGACCGGGCACGGGCCGAACTCGATCACCAACGGTGTGCCGCACGGCTACGACCGCACCGAGGCCGGAGCGCAAACCGCCGCTGCCAACTTCGTGCAGGCAGTGAGTCAGGTCGCCCTCGGGCGGATCACCGCCGAGGACGTGAAGAACGGCCTGGTGGGTGACGACGCCAGCGATGCTCTGATCGCCATTGTCGAGGACAACGTGTCTCACTCCGAGGACTCGGTGATGAACACCATCCCGGCCTTGGTCAACGTCACCGAGTATTCGGACGACCGTGCGGTGGTGTCGGTGTGGGCGGTCTCGACCAGCCAGGAGGATCTGAGCGGCACGGGCAAGGTCAGCATCACGACGTTCTGGTCGACGACGACGGTGACCTTGGAGTGGGAGGGCGGGGACTGGAAGGCCGTCGATTGGGCGTTCCGTTCCGGACCCGAGCCCGAAGAGGTCTCGTTCCCCGAAGGGGATTCCACTCTCGCCGAGTTCGGCGCGAACGGCCTATACACCTTCTTCGTGGAGTAATCATGCGATCCCTTGTCCGTACTTTTCTTGCGGTGCTGCTGGCGGTGCTCGCGTTGGCCTTGAGTGCGACGCCCGCGGGGGCGCAGCCGCTCAGTGGCGCTGCCGAGGGGTGGCCTGCCGGGATGCCCGACGAACTCAAAGAGTTCTTTCCCGGTCACCCGGAGTTCGAGGCGGCCGGGTGGTCGACCGATCCGGCGTGTGCGGACAAGGGTGGCGACTACGGCCTGTATCTCGCGCAGTACCTCCGCTTCGACCAGCAGATTCTCTACTGGGCGTCCCCGGTGACGCAGCGCATCGCCCAGTACGCCGACCTGATGGGCGTATCGGAGGAAGAGGCGAAGCAGGCCGTGCTCGACGGCCAGTCTCCGACCACCTGGCCCGAGTCCTTCCCGGGCGGCGACGAGACATTCTCGCCGCCGAAGGTGTGCGCCGCTGATCTGGCGAAGTGGTCCGAGTCTGCCGGAAATCCCTGGGGATTCACCTGGGCGGCTAAGCCCGATGCGGGCTCCATCGAACTGATGAAGCAGCAGCGGTGGGTCGACAATCTGCCGGACGACATCTTCGAGAATCCGTGCAGCGACCACGAGATGCTGTGCAACCGGGCCTACTTCCTCGACTGCGGCAAGGCTTCGGGGCCGGATGAACTCAAGCAGTGCCGGTCCTGGAACAAGCAGGTCGGCGCGATGTTCGGCGGCATCTGGAACTGGAAGGAACAGAACAAAGACCTCGCCGACCGGTTCGTCGACCTCGCCGAACTCGGCGGTGTCGTCCTCGAGGCTGCCACCCCGTTGCACATCAAACTCGGTGTCGGCCTCGGGATGGATGCTCTCGACAAGGCCGGCGATGTCATCGCCTTCATCGACGATCCGGGCAGCGTGATCGACGACTGGGCCAACAGCACCAAGGAAAGCGCGGTATCGCTGACCGCCTCGGTCCTCGAGGGCTTGGCGAACATCCACGAGTTCAACCCGCGGGACGAGGGTTTCCTGCGGTGGTACGCGGTCAGTTGCGGAATCGGGGTGTTCGTCATGTCGATCACCGCACTGTTCACGATCTACCGAACCTCGGCACAGAAATCGACCCGCATGGAACTGGCGCACAGCCTGATCGGATATGCCCCGTTGGGTGTGCTGTCGATGATGTTCGCCCCGGCCGCCGCCGAAATGCTGGTCCAGCTCTCGCACGCGCTGACCACCTCCCTGTCCGGCCTGCTCAAGCAGGACTTGGAGCAGGCGGTGGTGTCGGTGTCGACGATGCTCGGAGGCATCACGAGCGACACCGTCGTCGGTGGCTCTCTGACCGGCATCGTGTTCTTCGGGTTGTTGTTTCTCGGGTCGTTGGCGTTGTTCTTCGGCATGTTGATGCACGCCGCTGCCTTGCCGATCCTCGCCGGCCTGACCGGTGTCGCGTTCGGATTGTGGGTGCATCCGACCCTGCGGAAGAAGGCGATGCGCCCGATCTTCGTCTTCATCTCGATCGTGTTTTCCAAGCCGGTGATCTTCCTCGGTCTGGGGTTCTTGACCACGGTGCTGATCGACAGCAGCGCCGGGGCCTACGTCGACGGTGACCTCGCATCGCTCGGTGCCCTGGCGATGTCGGCGGTGTGCATCGGACTGGTCGGGCTCGCACCGTGGTCGCTGCTCAAGTACGCCCCGTTCATGCCGTCAAGTGAAGATTCGGAAGGCTTCGGCGATACCGGCTCGGCGACCGGACAGGGGCTGGGCGGCACGTTGCAGACCGCGCAGATGGCGATGATGGCCCGCGGCGGTGGTGGCGGTGAGGTCGCTGTGGCCCGCTCCGCAGGGGCGGCACACGCCCATCCTGTCGGCGGCGGGGGCGTCGGTGGGGGAGGGGCCTCCACCTCGAACGGGTCGAAGTCTCATGGTTCGGCCGGGTCGACCTCCCACCAACATTCGGGTGTTACCGCAGGTCATAGCGGTAGTGGGCACGGTGGGGCGAGCACCCGCAAGCTCATGGGTGCGGCCAAGGGCGTCTCCGGCACGGTCGCCTCGGCCGGGGTCGGTGCGGTGGTAGTGGCCGGGACGGTCGGCGGTGCGGCACTGAACAAGGCGGCGCAGGCAGCGCAGAACGCTCCCGAGCGGGCCGAGGGCATGGGAGATCAGTGATGAGTGACAATGAGCAGCGCACCTCGATCCTCGGCTCGGAAATCGCTCGCCGAGGACTGATCCCCGTTCCCGAACCAGTGCTGTTCGCCTATGCAGCGGCGCTGATGGTCTCGATGTTCCTGTTCGTCTTCTTCGGATCGACGATCTGGACACTGACCGGTGTCCTCGCGGTAGTGGGCGGCACCCTGTGGGCGACCACCGACTTGGGCGGCCGCCGGTCATGGGCGGGGGAGAAGCTGCACCGGATCCGAGATCGGCGGCGGCGAAAGCACGGTGAGCACGTCTACCGGGCACCCGGTGATGAGTTGTACGGGGTGCTCGGGGCCGATCCGGGCTGGGAGTTCCCGGTGCCGCTCGGGGATGTCGCTCCGCTGGATCTGACCGATACGGGTCTCGATGACATGTTCATCCTCGAGCACCGGACGCCTGGTGACAACAACTACTACTCGGTGGTGCTGTCGATTCAAGGGCTCGCCGAAGGGTTGCGCGGCGCGGAGGAATGGGCGGTGACCTCGCAGGCGTTCTCGCGCACGCTGGCCTCGTTCGCGCGCCGATCCTCGCTGCTTCGAGGGCTCGAGATGGTGCACCGCTCGGTGCCGGCCGATCTGACTCCGCATGTGGCGTGGATGGAATCGGTGGTGCGGGCGAATCCTCATGCACACCGGGTGATGCCCGCGGTCGAGTCCTACGGCCAGCTCATCGACGGTCTGGCCCCGGAGTCGGAAGAGCATCGTTGCTACGCCACGCTGATCTTCCCGAAGTCGGTCGAGTTGCTGTCGGCGGCCGGCGCGGTCGCCAAGCGTAAGGGCGTAGAGGTGAGGGCCGGTATCGGCCAGGTCATCGTCGAGGAGACCATGCGGGCGGTCGGTGCGCTGACCTCGGCTCGACTCGGTCAGGTGCAGGTGCTCGGCCAACAGCGTGCCTGTGCGGTGTTCCGCTCGATGCTCGATCCGTCCTATGCGCTCGATGCCCATCGTGGCGCGAGCTGGGGCAACTGCTGGCCGTCGTATGTCGGCGGGGACCTGTCGGCACGGGTGTCCGATCGATGGGATACCCGTGTCGGGTTGATCCGGCCCGGTTCGATCGAACCGATCCCGCTGCACGCCGAATGGCTCTCGCCGCTGTTGACCGGCGTCGACCCCGACCCCGGCGATCCCGTCGAAGGGATTCCGGCCCAGCCGACGATCCGCACGGTGAAGGTGCGGATGGATTTCGTCGATGCGGTCAAAGCGCGCCAGGTGGCACGCAAGGACGCGACCGAGGATGCAGCACGCCAGTACAAGGAGCGAAAGAAAGGCCAGGTCACCGACGGGGCATCGGAGGTCATGGCGTCGGCGTCGCTGCGTCGCCGCGAAGACCTCAAGCCGGGATCGGGGCATCACGGGGTGATCTGGTCGATGGCGGTGTCGGTCACCGCACCGGATGAGGATGCGGTGATGCGGGCGTGTGCGCGGCTCGAGCAGGCCGCCGACCAAGCCGCCATCAAGGAGTTCACCTGGTTCGACGACAGCCACGATGTCGCGCAATTTCTCACTCTGCCGCTCGGCCGCGGTCTCGCGGCCACCAAGTACACCCGGGCCAAGGGGGTCTGATGCCGTCACTACGCAGCCGCACAAAGGGCGCTGCGCCTGCGCCGACCGCGCCGGAGGTGGGTCAGGTGGACACGCCGGTGGTTCCTCGTCGGCGTCCGCCGAAGCGCAACAAGTGGCTCGACCGGTGGGGCTGGTACGAACCTCGCCCGGAAGGGGTGTGGTCGACGACCCGGCAGGCCGAAGCGCTGAATCTGGCGACCACCCGCAAGAACGTGCGCCACGAAGGTCTCGTGTCGGGGCGGAACCTGATGTCGAATGCGCTGGTCATCACCGATCCGTTCGCGTTGTACGGCAGTGAGATCGAGAACATCAACGTCGCGGTGGTCGGTGACATCGGCAAGGCGAAGTCCTCACTGATCAAGACCACCCTGGGGCTGCGGCAGATCGCGGCCGGCCGTCAGGTCGTGGTGATCGACAAGAAGCGTCAGGGTGATCGCGGTGGTGAGTACACCGAGCTCGCCAAGTCGCTGGGGGTGCCGTCGATCAGGTTCAAGACCGGCGGTGACGGAGCGCGGTTGAACATCATGGACCCGGCGATTTCGTCGTCGGTGACCACTTCCGGCGGCATCGTGCCAGCCGGTCAAGAAGTGCTGATCGCCGCGGTACTCGAAGACACCATGCAGCGAACGTTGGTGCAGACGGAGATCGCGGCGCTGAACCTGGCGCTGAGACTGGTCAACGAACGTGCCCGCAGCGAGGGCACCGAGCCGATCCTGCGTGATGTCGCAGATCTGCTGCTGTCGACGCCGGAAGAAGCGACGGCCACCTTCGGTGCGGTGTGGGAGAAGGAAGCGTGCCGGTGGGGTCGGGATCCGGGCCTGGCGCTGCGGCAGCTCTGCGAAGGGGATCTGCGCGGGTTGGTCGATCAGCCGACCTCGGCCGATGTCCGTCATGCGCTCGACCATCCGCTCGTGCACTTCGACGTGTCCGAACTGCCCAACAAGGGACCGGCGCTGCGGGTGGTGATGACGGTCATCAACACGTGGCTGTCGAATGTACTCGCGGCGCGAGCATCCGAGCACAAGCAGACCATTCTCATCGTCGAGGAAGGCTGGCACATCGCGGAAGGCTCCACCGGCCGGGTGTTCCGCGACAACATGAAGCTCTCTCGCGGCCTGGGCCTGTCCACGGTGTCGGCGTTCCACCACATCGCCGACCTCCCGGCCGATTCTCCGGCCAGGGCGTTGATGCAGGAAGCCGGGATCGTGTTCCTGTACGGGCAGGACCGGGTGGACGACGCCGAGCAGACGGTTCGCATGTACCACCTGCCCGAATACTGCGTCGATCTGCTGATGTCGATGCACAAGGGGCAGTGCCTCGTCGTGATGGGCAAGTCCGATCCGGTGTTGATGAAGCACGAGCGGTCCCCGCTCGAGATCACCCTCACCGACACCGATGAGGTCATTCGGGGTGAGGCGAGCACGCTGGTCGGGCAGACCCGTCTCCCGGACACTCTCGATGCCGAGGAATTGGCCGAGCTGGTGGGGGTGGTGCAGTGAACGCGCGGGATCAGCAGCGGCCGACACAGCCGGTGATTCCGGTCGGCACCGGCCCGGTGGTCGTGGTGATCGGCGGGGTGCTGTGGACGGTGTACGTCGGGGGCGCGGTTGCCGGCCTGGTGACCGGGGCGGGTCCGGTGTTTCCGGAAGGGCTGTACGGCACGTTGGCGGTGCTGCGGGCGTTGGTGCTCACGCCGGGCGATCCGACGGGGGGCTGGCCCGAGGACTCGCGGCCGGGCTCGGCGGTCGCGGTGTGGGTGTGCCTGATCGCGGCGATGCTGGTCTATATCGCCGTCGTCCTCGTGATCGACGGGAAGATGTCGGCACGTCAGCGCGCTCAGCGCACGCGCCAAGAAGGGTTTGCGGATCGGGCGGAGCTGCGCAATCGCGGTCTCGACCGCAGGAGCGCGGTGAAGGCCGCGAAGACGAACCGGGCGAGCCTGGGTGATACTCCGGCCCGCAAGATCGACGCGCATCAGGTGGCGACCCGGATCGGCACGCTCTACGGCGAGCATGGCAAAGATGCCGAGGTGTTCGTCCAGTACCGGGACGGCACGCTGGTCGAGGGTCCGACCGGTTCGGGCAAGAGCTGGCGGTTGGCCTGGCAGCGGATCGTCGAGTCGGTCGGGTTCGTGCTGGCCACGACCACCAAACCTGATCTGCTGTGGTCGACGGTGGGGCAGCGGTTGGCCTCCGGTCCGGTCGAGGTGTTCGACCCCGAGGGCATCACGCGGTGGCCGACCCGGATGCGGTGGTCTCTGCTGGCCGGCTGCGACGACCCGGACACGGCGATCCGACGTGCCGATGCGCTGGTGCAGGCCGTTCCCCTCGGCGATACCAAGAACAGTGGGTACTTCTCGACGAACGCAGCGAAGTACCTGCGGTGCTGTCTGTATGCGGCCGCGGTGTCCGGTGGGGATGTGACTACCTTCTATCGCTGGGCGATGCAGCGGCAGGTGCCGAAGGTCAAGGAGATTCTGGACCGGGACCTGCCGACGTGGAGCGTGGAGTATTCGCAGCTCGGCGGCTCGGGATCGGATTCGGTCGACGATGTGATGTCGACGGTCTCGACGCTGCTCGATCCCCTCGCCTCACCGAAGCTGATGGCGGCAGTCAATGTCACCGCCGACGAGTCGGTGAACCTCGCGCAGCTCATCCGCGACGGCGGGACGCTGTATCTGATCTCCGAAGGCTCCTACGGCTCGAGTGCACCGATCGTCACGGCGTTGGCGGCGGAGGCGTATTACATGGCCAAAGAGATTTCCCGGGAGTACCCAGAGGAGAGAATCGACCCTCCGGTGCGGTTCGTTCTCGATGAGGTCAACAACGTCGCTCCCATCCCGGATCTGCCCGACAAGGTATCCGACAGCGCCGGGCGAGGAATCTCGATCTGGGCGTTCTGCCACGGTCAGGAGCAGAACATCCGGCGATGGGGGCCGAGCGCGGGGAAGATGTTCACGACGAACTCGCCGGTGCGGATCATCCTGCCCGGCCTCGGTGATGTGAACGAGCTCGAGCAGATCTCCCGATTGACCGGTGAGCGCGAACAGTGGTGGTCTCCGACGCAGGCTCCTCGGCAGACGAAGGTGATGACCGCCCCGGAGATTCGCGGAATGCCTGCTGACCAGGCATTGATGATCTACCGGGGTGCGGCTCCGGCTCGGGTCCATCTCCCGCTGGTGTGGGACATTCCGCACTGGAAGAAGCGGGTGCTCGACTCTCGAGAGGTCTACAACTGGGTCTGCGAGACGGGGGAGCTGCCCGATTGGGCCTGGTCCCGCACGGGCGGGGAAGTGGTGTTCGGATGAGCGGGTACACACCGGGCCGGCTGTCGTGGCGGCATCTCGACCAGGAACAAGCACAACAGCTGTGGGACGAGTTGATCGACTGGGTGGAGTGGTTTCGCGGCTGCTACCGGCTCACCGATCGGATCAAGGGCTGCTGGTATCGGCATCCGAAGATGGTCGAGGAACTGACGGCGGCGATGTCGGCGCACAAGGTCGCCTACGAACAGCTCGGCGACGGTCAGGTGCATTCGTGGTCGCCGGGAAGCTGGCACTACCAGGTCTATCAACCGCTTCTGCAACGGCTGGCGGCCAACTCCGACGAGTTCGGCGACTGTATCGACGGGCGTTGTGAGCCGCCGACCGTGCAGGTCACGCTGCTCGACGGGGTGCGGGAGTGGATCGCGGTCGACATCGCGACGCGGCCGACCCCGATCGCGGCGGCGGTCGCCGCGACCGGATCGCTCCCGGACTCGGGCAATGGAGCGGGGCCTGCGGTGATCGATGCTGCGCGGATGGTCGATCTGACCGACTCGGGCGATGCCGAACCGGTCGATCCTGACGACGAGTTCGGGCCGGTCTCGTATGACGGTCACGTGTGGGAGTGGTCCGACGATACGGAGGGGTACGTGCGGACCTAGAGACTGCCGAGGGACACAGGGCTGGGCTCACCACCTGGCCTTTCCTCGGTGTGGCGGTCGGCCGGCGGAAGTGCCCGCCCAGGCACCGGCGACCGACCGCCACAAACCCGCCACGGTCTCGACCGAGTTCAGGACTTGGTCGAGACCGTGGTCATGCGAGGCAACTGCTTCCCTTCTACATGCGAAGCGCTCGCTTTTGCGCTTCCTGTGATACATCAAGCGTTCTTAGGATTTGCGCCCGCACAATCCGGTGGAGTATGTCCGAGACCTCGGCAAGGTCGCCGGCCGGGTAGCCCCTGTTTCCATGAGCAAGATCGTTCCTTATCTGACTCAGAGAGCGGCCTATCTGCCCGTCATGGCCATACCCTTTGTCCACCTCGACGACAAGATTTGTTGATTTCAGCCTGTCCAACAAACTATCGGCGTCGACCTGGTGAAACAATCTCCTCAAGGCAACAGACAAGTCAGAAGGGGGGCGTTTTGATATGTTATTTTTTACGAAATTCAAGTCTTTCGAATCAAACTCAACTTCCTTGTTCTCGACCAAACACTTAAGTCGGGTGAGCAATTTTTCTCGAGTCTCAATCCGATCCTTGCTTTTCTTTTCGAATTCACTCCGATTCTGATACCCGTACAGACCCTCCAAACAGGGGACTAGCGTGAGATAGCGCGCCCGAGGGTGCTGAGTGTCCCGGAGCATGACGGGGTTGTAAGTTTCAAGTATCGGGTTGTGGTCGTCGAGTTGCCTGCACCACGTGCGAATCAAATCCAGGAGCGAACTGTGATCCTGAGGGATTATAAATGTGCTGTTCGCCTCGTTTATAGCACGCTGCCTGGAGGAGTACGGCTCCTGCGTGATACCCGAGCCCCAGACTTGCACCTGGGCACTGAAATCTTGATCTCGACCACCTTCCAGGTTGAGAGATAAATGTGTAATTACTTCCTCTCGGCCGGTAGCTACCGAAACAATTCGTTTCAAGGGATCAGCCCAACGGTCGATCCAATCACGTAGAGTAATTCCAGTAGCGACGCCGATCTCAACTATCGGGGTAAATGCGACCCTGAAGTGATACGGATCAAATACCGAGTATTCTGTACGGAATCCGAGGGTAAGCTCGGCATCGTCATCAGACCAAGTCTGATTGCTCTTGTCGTTTGCTACAGCTCCCCACTCCGCGACCTGCTGCTCTTGATCCGTCTTTGTTTCATCGGAAGTCTGAGCTGGCGAACTGCCGGGGAACTTTGTCTTAGCCAGTGGCCTGAACCCGCAGATCGCGTCGAGATTTGTTACTTGCATGGTTGCACCGACGAACGCGGGCACTTCACCGTCCGTCAGATACGAGAGCAGATCGGTTCCGGTAAGTGCAGCAGCGGCCGTTATGTCCGCCTGCCCCAAATTCCACACTGTAATGGTCACATCGAGAAGCAGGACGTCGAAAGAATTGTCCTCCAACTTGCCATGTAGCCAGGGAAGCTTGAATGTCATCGGTAGGAGGTGCTGGGCCTCACCCGACTCTGGATCAACCGCAGGATCTGGCAGCCAGCCATACAGCGTCCCCCGAGGGAACCTATTCGGATCATGTTTTACGTCACCGGGGAAGAGTCGGGGTTCGTCATCGCCCTCTTCTGGCTCGTCCTCGCCTTCGGACCCTTCGACGCCTTCCGGAGCCTGATCTCCGTCGGGCACCTGGACGCCTTCCGGGTCCTCGTCGG
Source organism: Rhodococcus sp. GA1 (assembly GCF_024321955.1). NCBI lineage: Bacteria > Bacillati > Actinomycetota > Actinomycetes > Mycobacteriales > Nocardiaceae > Rhodococcus > Rhodococcus sp. GA1. Next base: position 24,432 of record NZ_CP097188.1, read on the forward strand.
TCATCGCGATCAGGACTATTTCAGACCGATTTTCCCTGGTATTGGCCAGGTCGGCAGGAATCCTCCATTGACAACGATGGGTTCCGGCGGCCGGGCGCATCCTAAGAGCTACATCATCAGACATGACGGAATCATGCTCTTCGCCTGACTCTCACGTCCGGCAGACCTCACGCGGATGTCCTTGCGTGCCGCAGTCTGACTTCTAGGACCAGGTGAGTGCTGAGTCCCGATTAGGGGGCTCACCACTTTTCCCTCGGTGGCCTCGGTTTCGTCAAATCGAAGCTAGGGTCGCCACCTTCTCTGCGTGCCATGCTCGAACTCGGGGCGAGGCTGTGGTTCCGGGTCAGGTCGATGGTGCCCGTGCTGGCGCTGCTGTTCGTATCGTACGCGATCACGTTCGACGTGTGTCCAGTCGAGTGCGGCACGGCGATCCTTCGGCCGGCCCCCGACCAGCGTGTCCTCATCGGTCACATGGTGGGTGCTGCGGTACGCAGCGGCGTCCGCGACGGCGGCCCGCCACAGGGCAGCGTGTTCGGGATCGTCGGGGCAGGCACCGAGGCTCGAGTGCGCCCAGATCGGTGCGGTGTCGTCGGTGAGCCGGTCGCGGTAGTCGCGATGGAGCTCGGCGATGGTCCGGTAGTCCTCGCGGATCGTGGCGGCGAGTTCGGGGTCGATGCTGTCGGCGTCGGACACGGGCGCGACGACCCATTCGGGTGCGTCGGGGTTGGTGAGGTCGCGGCCGTCGGCGGCGATGCGGTCGAGTTCGGCGAGCAGCGCGGTCGCTGGGGCGGTGGCTCCGGCCCGCTCCGCCAGATCGGCCACGACTTCCTCGATGCTCGCTCCGCTGAGGCGGTGGAGGTGTTCGATGCGTCCGGCGATGGCCTGGGCGCGTTCGTCGTCTGTCTGCAACGCGAGCGTGGGCAGGTGCTCGGTGATGGTCTCTTCGTGCTCGGTGAGCCATGCGGTGTTGCGGCGGGCGATCAGTTCGGTCAGGGGCTTGGCCATGTCGGAGCGCAGCGCGGCCGCAGTGGTGTCGACGCCGTTTGCGGTCAGGCGTTCGTGGTGCCAGGTGAGCAGGTTGATCGGGTCGACGCCGGCTTGGGCGGCGCGGTGGAGCTGGCGGGCGAGCAGTCGTGCGGAGGATTCTTCGGCGATGCGGGCACCGAGTTCTTCTCCGAGTGCAGCGGTGGCGAGGGTGCGAACTCTCTGTGTTTCGAGGAGTGCGGAGGTGTCGCGGTAGCGGCGGATGACTTCGCCGATGCCGGTGTCTGCGGCCGCGGCACGGTCGGTGACCTCGGTGTAGCGGCGGGCGCATTCGACCGCGAAGTCGTGCATTTCCGCGTCGGTGTGGAGCGGGTCGCGAATCGGTAGCGGCGGCAACGTCGGGTGTTCGGTGAACTGGCCGACAATTGCGCGGGTGCGGTGGGCGAGGACCGCTCCGATGTCCTTCGCTCCGGCGAGGGGGCCTTCGGCGAGTGCGTGTCCGAGTAGTGTGCGGGTGCTGTGGCCGTGATCATGGGCGTCGGCGAGGACCTGGCGAAGCTGTGCCCATCCCTCGGTGCCTTCGATGGTGGCCGCGATGTGTTCGGGCAGGGTGCGGCGCATCTCGATCTCGAGTGCGCCGTCGCGGAGGCGGCGTTGGGCGGCCAGATATGCCTCGCGCAGCCGCTCCGGGTCGGTGGAGTGGACGGCTTGTTCCGCGAGTTCTTCGGTGGCGGTGCGGTGGCCGTTGTCGGTGGCGACGACGGTTTCGAGGATCATCCGGCCGGTGGAGACGTTCTTGTCTTCCAGGTGCGGACGCTCGGTGTCGAGATTGACGGGCACGTCGACCGGGACGTAGATCCGGTTGTCGGACCGGGCGCGGGTGACGGCCACATACAGCCCGGAGCGGTCCATGTCGGGGGTGATGATGGCGTGGGCGGTGTCGACGGTGACGCCCTGGGCGCGGTGCACGGTGGAGGCGTAGCCGAGTTGCACGTGGGTGCTGATGTAGTCGGCCGGCAGGGTGATGACGCCGCCGTGTTCGAGGTGCCGGACGGTCAGTGCGCCGCGTTCGGCCACGACATCGAGCACTTCCCACAGGTCGCCGTTTCGCACGAACGCTCCGGCTTTCTTTCCGCCGGAGGGGTTCAGATCGCGGCGGTTGCTGCGGGTAAGCACGATGTCTCCGCGCCCGGCGGTGAGTTCGTCGGCGAGGGCGACGGTGGTGGATTCGTCGCTGATTCCGTCGTGGCGGCGCACGGCCTGGACTTGGACGTTGGCAGCCTTGACGTCCTCACGGGTGGGCAGCATGACGATGGACTCTTTGCCATCTGCGAGGTCGTGGAGGTAGTTCTCGACGGCCTCGCCGATCATTTCTTCGCGCGTTCCTTCGCGCACGAGATCGCGTTCGTAGATCAGGTCCAGGCCGGTGGAGTCACCGGATCGCAGCAGCATCGAGTTTTCGGCTTGGGCGGTGTCGTTGCCGAATCGGACCACGGTGTCGAGCTCGGGAGCGTCGGTGTTCTGCGCCAGATAGCGCAGCATTCCGCCGGTCTCCACAGCGTCGAGCTGGGCCGGGTCACCAAGCAGGCGGACGACTGCGCCACGTTCCTTGGCGATCTCGACGACGGCGGCGAGGTCGAGGGTGGAGGCAAGGGAGGCTTCGTCGACGAGCAGCATCGTGCCCGGTGCGATGTCGATGCCGGCCGGAAGTGTGCCGGGGCTACTGCCGACGAGACCACGCCAGGGATAGGTCAGGGAGGCCAGGGTCAGGCCGGTGACACCGACTTCTTCGCCGAGTGTTTCGGCGGCGACCGCAGAGGGTGCGAGGGCTATGACGCCACGGCCTTCGCTCTGCCATGCCTGCACGACGGCCTTCATGCTGGTGGTCTTGCCGGTTCCTGCGGGCCCGACACCGACGGCCAGCAGTGCCCCGGATTGCAGGAAGTGCTCGGTCAGGGTGCGCTGCCCGGCGTTGAGGTTGCGCCCGGTCTCGGCGCGCATCGTCTCGTACACCTCGTGGATCGAGGCGGTGCGGGCGGTGAAGACGGTGGGTTCGCTGGTGGCCGATACGAGCATCGTTTCGGCGTCGAGGATGCGCTGGGAGCTGTGCTTGTGGCTGCCGTGGTGGGACAGAACGAAGTCGCCATTACGTCGGCGCAGACGCCTCGGGATCGCGGGCAGTTCGACCCGTGGGGTGGTCACCGACAACTCCATGACCCGGCTGGTGAGTCGATCGACTGCCGTCCGGTAGGTATCCAGGTCGGGGAACGTCTCGCCGCCGAGGTGGGCCTGGACAGCGGAGGCGATATGCGGCAGTTGCCACCGCGAGCGCTTGGATTCGAGCTTGGTAATCACGTCGTGGGCGTCGTCGTCGAGGCCGCGGCGCTGGGGCATCGGGGCGTGACCGGCAGCCAAGGCGTCGCGGACGAGCTGATCGACGGCCTCGTTTCCGCCGAGTATTTCGGCGGCTTTCTCGCGCCATTCTGCGCGCATCTCCGCGAGTGATTTCGCGTCGGCCTTGCCTTCGCGGGTGTCGAGAGTGGCCTGCTGATAGAGCTGATACATCGTCTTGGCGGCGGGCATCCGCTGGTACTTGGCGCGGTACTCAGTCACGAGTTCGTCGCGTCGGGCCTCGATTGCGCTGCGGCGGGAGCTGAACATCTCGAGCATGTTGCGGGGAATAGCGGCCAGTTCGACGACGGGTTGCTTTCCCTGCTCGATCTCGCGGTGGGTCAGCTCGAGGCCGAGTTCGGTGCTCAGGCGTTGCATCACTTCGGCGTTGAATCGCTGCGAGGCGGCGACGGCGAAGCGGAACATTGTCGATCCGTCGACGGCTCGCCACTTGCCGTCTTCGGCACCCTGGGTCTTGATCGACACGACCGCGTGGGTGTGCAGGTTGGGGTCCCCGCAGCGGGAATCGAAGTGCTTGTAGAGGGTGGCGACGAAGCCGTTGGTGTCGATTTGCTCCTCGCCGTTGCGGCCGACGCGGGTGAAGCAGGCGTTCTCTTCGAGCCACCGGAGGGTGTCTTTCACCGTGGCATCGACGATGCGCTCGATCTCGATGCGCGTCTTGTTCGGTGCCAGTGCCCACAGGCTCGACACGCTCTTGGGCGGTGTGAAAACCAGGTCGTGGCCGGCTACCGGGTGGCGGACTTTGCCCTTCTCGTGGGCGATCCAGTTCCGCAATTCGGCCTCGTTCGCCACCGGCTGGCCGTGCTTGTCCTGGAACATTCCTCCGGCGATGCGGTCGCGGATCGCAGCGGATTCGTCCGGGCTCGGGGCGTGTCCGTGGGTGTCGGTGTACTCGGCGATTTCGGCAGCATGTCGGTCGAACAGCTCGACGTTGTTCTTGAAGGTCGGGAACTTCCGTCCGAGTCGGGCGAGCCGGATTGCGTCCTCGGAGGGGACGCCCCGGTCGATGAGTTCGGCGATCAGGGCGTCGGCATTCGGGTGGAGTCCTTCGCCGAACAGGGCCTTCATTTGCGCCTCGGTGACGACATCTCCGACGGAGATCCGGTCGGCGTTCTCGACGTGGATGTCGTCGAGAAGGTCGTTCAAACCGTCCACTCCTGAGCCGAACCATTCACCGGGCGGTGTTCCGTGCGCGGTGTAGTAGTCGGTCAGTTCTGCTCCACGTTCACGCTCGCGGTCGGCTGTGGCTACCTGACGTGTCAGGTACTCGTAGCCGTCCGCTGCGTGCAGGACGTGGAGGGTCATCACGGGCTCGATCTTAGCGGTGGAAACGCGCAGGTTGGGAGCGGGTTTCCCGAATGTCAGTAAAACTGCAAGAGGTGTGTCCCCTTTCTTCTGTTGCTGGTGCCCGGATACGGTGCGATGTAGATCGGTGTAGCCGGCGGTCGCAGACCGCTCCGGCGAAGCGACGGGTTTGGTCGGGTTGCTGGTTTAGACTCGGCGTGAGTTGTTGTAGACGGGAAGGGTGTCGCAGTGAGTGGTTCGGGGGATGCGGTGCACAACGAGACGAAGGTGATCTCGGCACGCAGTCAGGCACGGTCGAAGCTGTCGGAACGGCGCGCTGAATTGCTCAAGCGGATCAGCGACAACCAGCGCGACCTCGAGCGCGCATTGGCGTCGCTGGAGAAGGTGGACAAGGCCGCTGTTCGTCGTGATGCGGCGATCGCCAAGGCGAACGAGGAGTTCGAGAAGAAGAAGGCTGCGGCCGAACTCGCGGCGGGCAGGTCGCTGGCGCAGGTTGCTGGACGTAGCGAGACCGCGACCTCGATCTCCGAACTCGTCGATCTGGACGTGGCGATGGTGCGCCGGTTGGTGAAGCTGGCCGAAGAGAACAACGACTCGACGCCTCCCGCACAAGGATCGAGCGAGGGCGGCAGTGAGGCGAAGGAACCGACGCCCGACGTGCCTGTAGCTGCTTCCGGCTCCTGATCGGAGGCAGCAAGCAACAGCGCGAGGTCAGAGACGGAGCCACTGTGCGGTGGGAGCCAGGAGACGAGATCGAACGGACTCGCTTCTTCCAACGCGTGGTGTACGGACCGGACTTGGATTCCTGTCACCTCTGGATCGGTGCGCTCGTTGACGACGGCTACGGACGGTTCTGGATAGATCGAGACGGTCATCAGATCGTGGTGCGGCCGCACCGTTACGCGCTCGCTGTGGAGCTGGAACGTGGCCTCGACGACGACGAAGTGGCGATGCACCGGCGTTGTGACAATCCGCTGTGCGTCAACACGGGCGACGGTGATGCCTTCGCTGCCCATGTGGTGCTCGCGTCGGCCGCTGAGAACATGGCGGACATGGGGCGTAAGGGTCGCGGCGGGGGGCCGGCGGTTGTGGTTCGGTGCCGACCGTGCCGAACGTGCTCGACGCTCACGAGCGGTGCGCGATGCGGTGTTGCGATATGGCTGGGATCAGCACGCGATCGAGACAGCCCTGTACGACGGGGCGCAAGGAACGCTGTGGTAGTTGGCAGGCGATCGTCATCTGATGTGTCGAGGCGATTGGTGCGACCACGGTGGATATTCGATGATGAGAGATGACCGCTGCACGCGAGTCGAGGCGGTTTCGGAGACGTTAGGGGTTCTCATGCAGCGCAGTGAAGCGGAAGCGGCATTGCTCGGTGCCGTGCTCGAGGTGATGCGGATTTCGGATCTGGCCCTCGATGCGGCGGTCGCCGGCATACCGGTGCTGGACGTACCCTGCACTCGCGGCATCGACATCTGCTTCTCGGATAAGCCGGACATTCTCTGACGGCTCGCCTGAATCGCACCGTGACGATGCGCGGTCGTCGCACTGCGGTTGGGTGTCGTCCCGGCACGGTGGCGCGGATCCGTGCGCGGGCTGCGGGAGAAGCCGGGCGAAGGGGCTCGATGCCCTGAGCTCGGCCCTGCGCGCTGCGGAGGTGCGGGCGGGTTCGTTGGTGGGTTGGAGATAGGGCGAGGCCCCCGCACCGGATCGGTGCGGGGGCCTCGTGCTGGGTTGTCAGTCCTCGGGGGTGAATCCGAATTCGGGGAGGACGTTTCGACCGGCGTCGAGGACTTCTTGCACTCCCTTGGCGTGCAGGCCGTGGTCGACGACTTGGCGGATGAGAAGCGCGAGCTTGGGGATCTGGGTCTCGTGCGCTACTCCGTTCTCGATGGCGTCGAGGGCGACGGCGGCGCGGACTCCGTAGCCGTGTGCGTAGGCGACGGCGGCGAGGACGGACAGGATCGTAAAGCGGGCGTAGCCGGAGGTCTTGCGGGCGGCGTCGGTCAGGATGGCGACGGCGGCGACGTTGCGGGAGAAGTACAGGGCCACGTCGCGGGCGCGGGGGTTGTCGGTGAGGGTGATCGCGACGGCGACGGCTTCGGGGTAGGTCAGCTCGCGGGGTGCTTCGATGGCGTCGCGCAGCGTCTCGAGGTTCGCGGCGTCGGTGATTTCGGGAGCCTGGGCGCGGGCCTGGCGCGCGTCCCACTGGCGCTCGAACAACACTCCGAGGTCTTCGGCGGGTGCGAGTTCGGCGGCGAGGGCGTCGCGGCTGGGGGCAATGGGTGCGCGGCCGTCGATGACTCCGAGGACAGCAACGGTGCTCGCGAGGATGTCGCCGAGTTCTCCGGATTCGGCGCTGGGGAAGTTGAAGAAGGTCTCACCGGCGGTGTACTCGGGCAGGACGGCGGCGATGGGCACGGCCAGACCGAGTGTGTAGGCGTGGCGGGTGGCGGCGAGAAGGGTTTCCTCTGCGGTGTCGCCGTTGGGGTGGATGCTGACGAGCGCGGCGATGGTGGCGTTGAAGTCGGCGGATTCGGCGGCGGCCATGAGCTTGTCGAGAGCGACAACGGCGGTGGCGGTGGCGTGGTCGAGGCGGGCGAAGGGGCCGGTCGTTCCCTGGGGATCGATCAGTGCGATGACGAGGGATTCGTTCGGGACCATGCCGAGGAAGGCGGGGATGCCTTCGATGAACTGGGCGGTGTTGAGGCGGGTAACGGGGGCGTTCTCGTTGTTGTTCATGACCCTAGTTTACATCTGTTTTGATGCTTTTTCGATGTTTTGCTGGTGCCTTTCCGGTGCTTTTCTGGTGATGCCGGTCACACGTTTTTTGGCTCTGACCTGCGGTTTTGCGGGTGTATCGGGGTGGTTCGGTGGCGGTGGTGGAGCGGGTACCTCGGTCGGTCGGTGCGGCCTGGTGAACCGGGCGCGGTGACTGCCGGGCAAGGGCGGGTTTTCCCTTGCTCGGTGGTCGGCGGGTCCGGTAGGGCCGTGGTGTGGCGACCGGGCGCGGTGCACGCGGAGCGGCGGGAACCTTGGGAGGGAGGGATAGGGGTCCGGGGGCGGAGCCTCCGGGATCGGTAGAGCCGACACACAGCAGACGAGCCGGGGCACACTCCTAGCCAGGGCGAGGGGGCACCGTCCGCCGGCCGCGGGAGCATACGTTTGCCGGCCTCGAGACCAACGAGGCAAAGATCCGACTGCCACACCACCCCTCGAACACACTGCTCGTCAACACCCGACACGACCCGAAGGGGGTCCGGGGGCGGATTTCCCCCGGAGACAGGACACTTTCTCGGCCTCGACATCCCCGAACCGAGACCGTCTCGGAGCCAGTCGGCGTTGGGTGGTTCACTACGCTCATGACGTTCCATGCGGTAGCTGCACTTGTGATGATTTCGGGTCCTGCCGACACCGAACAAGAAGTTGAAGCAGTCAGGGCCACCATCGCGAAATGGAACAGCAGCCACGCCAGGGATGAGGGCGTCGTGTTCGTCCCCCAGCACTATTCGACCGATACGGTCCCGGTCCTACGTGCAGGTGTCGATGGTCAGGCGATCATCAACGAGCAGATCACCAATCATGCAGACGTGATCCTCGCGTTGTTCAAATACCGCCTCGGCACCCCGACTCCGCGGAACGAATATTCGGGCACCGTCGAAGAGGCCGAGGCTCGGAGTGAGACCGGGATGGCACACATGTTCTTCTGGCAGGGCGACAGCCTCCCGATGACGATCGCCGGCAGCACCGAGAAGATGGCGGACTGGGGCAAGCTCAAGACGTATCGAGAGACTTTCCACGAAAATACGAGCGGGTTGTATCACACGTATAACTCGCTTGAATCCTTGATCGATAAGGTTGAGGCAACACTTTGGCGCGACGCTCGAATTCTGAAGACTAGAGGAAATACGCTTCAGCCAGTCCCCGCTGCGTCTGTTTCAAAACTGGATCTCGAAGTCTCTCTGGACGAAAATGAAGTTTGGCATCATCCGGATCTTCCCGAGTTCATCGAAGTGCTCATTGATAATGAATTGGAACGCGAGAAGAAGCGGGAAGGAATTCCCTCAGCCAATGACGTAATTGCCCGTTCCTTCGTCTCCATTAATTCAGGCTCATCGGTTAACCCAGCCGAAGAAATGGAAGGATGGACCGCTCGAACTCGCGCAAACTTGGCTTCTTTCGACGAAAAGATTGCAGCGGCAGCGGCACTCCCTATAAAGGTCGCACTTTCTACTTCCAAGGTCCTCAAGGACCTGGAAGTAGAGTTCGTGTTCTACGGCGTGCGCGGGCTCGATCCCACCGAGGACAGATTCACCGATATATGGACCCCTTTGCGGAAATCCAAGAGTTCACACCCTCCGTTTGGCGTCCACGTACCAGATTTTCCAGCTTACAATCTAATTCTTCATTCATCCTGGGGCACCGTTGGAGACGACGTTGTCCTTACCGTTAGTGTTCCCGACCTTCGTAGACAGGTAAAGCCCTACGAGTCGGAGCCCGCGGTGGTTTTGATGGTCCCTTTCGATCAAACTGGGATCGAGGAAATTAGATATTCCTGGCGTGCCACAGCTATGAATGTGGAAGGGGAGGCAGAAGGTGATGGTTCTCTCCCCGTTATGCAGTCAGGACGCGAGGACGTGATCGAGTGGATGAAGTCGCATTTATAAAGTCGACTCGTCTCGTGCACGGCGCAGCGTTGCGTACATCGCAGAACGCGAGAGTCCGCTGATCTCGCAGAGCTGGCCGGCGGTGTATTCGCCGGATTCGTAGTCGGCGAGCAGGCGTTTGCGCTGCAAGGCGGACAGCTTCGGTTGCTTGCCTTTGAGTCGGCCGGCCTTCTTCGCTTCGGCCATGCCTTCGCGGGTGCGGGCGCGGATGAGGTCGGATTCGAACTCGGCCATCAGCGACAACATGCCGAAGAAGAGTTTGCCGGTGGGATCGGTCGGGTCGTGGACGGAGCCGCCTATGCTCAGGCGGGTGCCTTTGGCCTCGAGTTCGTCGGCGATCGCCCGGAGGTCGACGGCGGAGCGGCCGAGGCGGTCGAGTTTGGAGACGACGAGGGTGTCGCCTTCGCGGCAGGCGGCGAGTGCTTCACGCAGACCGGGTCGGTGTCGGTTGCGGCCGGTGTAGCCCTTGTCGGTGTAGATCCGGTCGTCGGGGACTCCGAGGCGTTTGAGGGCTGTGCGTTGCGCTCGCAGATCTTGGCCCGCGGTGCTGCATCGGGCATAGCCGATCAGGATTCCGTCCATGAGGCGACGATAGTGCTGTTTAGGTCAGCTGTACGAGACCAACATGCAGGACGGTTAAACAGGACGGTCGCACGGCCGCCTTCCGCAGGACACGATCAAGTGCCGGACCGTTTCGGGGTGTGCTGTTTGAGGATCGTCAAACAGCACAGCTACCCAGAGTCGCCACGCCGCCGCGACGTAATGCGGTATTACAAAATAAATGCTGTATTCTATTTGTAGTTCAGACTACATGGAGGAACCGATGGCCACCCTCACCCTTCGCGTCAACGACGAGACCCGAGAAGAACTGGAGGCGCTGGCGCAGTCCAAGGGCACGACCGTCAGCGCGTTGTTGCGGGACCAGATCGATCAGTTGCTCGGTCGCGACGTGGAGATGCACCGTGGTGACGTTCCTCAGTCACTGACGATGACCGAACGGCTGCTGCTCGCGAACCAGGCGAGGATCCTGGCCGCTCTCGATCCGGATGAGGCCGACTACTACACACGACGAAGCGAAACCCTTGAGGAGGGGTACGCCGGCGAGTACGGCGACGTGTTTGCCGCGGTTGGTCCAGAACTCACCCGCACCGAATGCGCCTTGGTCTGGGACCTGCTCGACATGTTCCGCGTCCTGAGCGCAAGCATCGAGACGCTCAGCCCCGCTGATCGAGCCGTCCTCGGGGAAGAACGCATCGACCGGCTGCGGTTCCAGGGATTCGACATCAGCGACGAACTGGAAGGCCGGCTGCTGTCATATGTGCAATATCTGGTGCGCGGCAGGAGGTGGGCGGAAATCGGACCTCGCTTGGAGGAGATCGGTGACGACGGCAACTCTCACCACCGATACTTGCCCTTCTACCGACTTCTGCTCGACACCTACCAGCCGATCATCACCGCCCGAGCCAAGAGCCGGGGATACTCTCTCGATGCCTACCGCCTCGACCTCGAACAACTCATCGAGTTGGCGGAGGTTAGCTTCCGATGACGGAAATCTGTACAGAACCCGTAACTACGGGCGTGGGTCGGAAACTCACAAGGACGGGACCCGTCGTCGCCGACACAACGACGACCTGGTTCGGCAGCCCGACTCACCTTGCACCCCCCACTGACAAGATTCCGGGCTGTGCACGCATTCATTGACGAGTCCAAGCGTGACTGCTACATGCTCTGCGCTGTCACCGTCGCCGCCGGCGACGTCGCGGCCCTACGTAAACAGGTGGATGCGCTGCGTCCGCGAGGCAGCGCACGTATACACATGAAGTCCGTCAGCAAGAAGGACGCGCCGAAGCTGGTCACCGAGGTAGCGAAGCTCGACGCGGCCAGTCGCCTCTACATCGTGAAATCGGGAAAGATGCCCGAACGAAGCGCCCGCGATCTCACTCTCGGGGCAGCTGTTCGGGATCTGGCAACGCTCTCGGTGAGTCGGGTCCTCATCGAATCCTGCAATCAGGACCGAGAGGACAATCGGACGATCCGCGACGCGTTGGGCGCCGACGTGCCGTTCGTCTACGACCATGCTTCCCCGAGCGATCCGCTGCTGTGGCTTCCCGATATCCACGCATGGGCCTGGGGCCGCGGTGGCCAGATGAGGGCGAAAATTGCGCACCGGATCGAGGTGTCCAGGCTTTGACAACGAGAAGAACCCCACCTATGGATGGGGTTCTTCTGAAGCAGGATGGGCGCGCAAGGCTGGAAACCGCTAGGTGGAGCTGCCCCACAGGGGTACTTACGCTCCGGAGACCTCCTACACGAACCACTTCCCTCGGCTAGTGCCTTGGGCATCCTAACGGTACCACTTTCCCCTACTATCCCTCACTCGCGAGACACACCCCTTCCCACTGACGTCGCCCCGGGGATGGAAAAACGGAGTACACGTGCCTATACGACACCGTCGTTGCGGTCGATAAGAATCCTTGGCAGTCGATAGACGGAAGTTGACGTAGAACCCATATAAGCGGGGGGTACGGCGCCTTTCACCGAGGCGGCCACTCACCAGCGGCGTGTCAAGGGTAGGTCCGGCCGGTCCGTTCAGGCACTTCATTGCCGTACAGGACACTGACGATTGTTCTGGCCAGCTCGACCCAGGCTCGCGGTTCATAAAGTACCTCCTCGGGATGCTCGCCTTTCTCCCCCGGCGCACCGCCGGGGATGTGCGCCCACCCGTCGGTGCCGACTTCGGGCCAGGTGTAGGCCAAGAGCAGGTCGGATCCATTGCTCCACGACGCCCAGCCGTGGACCGGGGCACTCGAGCCGGGGGACAGCCCGCCTTCGTGTTCGGAGATGTCCTGAGTCCAGGTGAGCCACGCAACACCCTCCCAGGCGAACGTGATGTCCTGAGCAGAAAATCCATTTCCGGTGTCGAACATGAAGGTGAACGAGACCTTACCCAGCTCGACCTCGTCTGGAAGGCCGAGGGTGGCGGACTGTTCATCGCCTGCGGCGGCGATGGCTTCTTCGAGTGCGATCGTGCGCCCGCTGGCGGCTCGTTTCGGCATGCTGCCTCCGGACATCGAGGTTTGCTCCACGGTATCGAGGACGCATATCCCCGTGCTGGCAATCCGCCATCACGATCCGGCAATGATCAGGGATTCCTGAGCCGCTACTGCTTTGCGGCAACGCCGCAGCGGGTCACGATGGGAAAGTGACCGCATCGGATTCACCTGACCTGGCTCGCGAGTTCCTCGACCTTTGGGCCGATATCGAACAGTACTTGCGGCACAAGGACACGCTTCCCGAGATGGCGCGCCGGTATGGACGAAATCCTCGATGCCGCCCGGGATCGGGACCCGCTCGTTCGTCGCTACTATCGCGCATTGTCCGCATTCCGGAAGTTGCGCAACGCAATCTCGCACGATCGTTATCGTGAGGGCGCCCCCATTGCCACGCCACGGGCGACGACGGTCGATTCGTTGCGCGACATCCACCGTGAACTGCTCAACCCTGTCCGGATCGGGCAGTGCCTGCGGTCCACAGGGGTGATCACGGCAACGCCGGACGAGCCGCTGCGCGAAGCGTTACGTGAGATGGCGCAGTACACCTATTCCCAGCTGCCGGTCTACGAGAACGGCAGCTATTTGAGTTTGTTGACTACCAACGCCGTCGCCAGGTGGCTGGCCGCGCAGATCAGCGATGCCGGGGAGATCCTGGTCGACCGGGTTCGGGTGCGGGAAGTACTCGATTATGTCGAGCCGACCGAGAAGGTTGTCCACCGCGTGTTAGGGACGTGCTTCGGAAAGCAGGGTTCTGATGATCGGGTAGCGCGAGTATGAGCATCGGATAGCGGTGCCGGTCCTCGTGTGCTCGTGTCGGTTCTACGCGTGGCAACAAGGCTGCGCGTGGATCCGAACAGGAGGCACGGGTGACTGATTACCGATTGGTGATGTCGCTACTGCTGCAGGACAGGTCCTACCGGGACATCGAGGCGATCGCGGGTTGCTCGCATCGCACTGTCGCGAAGGCGAAGAAGGTCTGCCACGAGCACGGGTTGACCGCCACGAGCCAGGTCGAGGCGCTCAGCGGCGAGGAGATCGACGTCTTGTTCGCAGATGGGCGCAAGACGCCGTCGAAGGAGTTCGTCGCCTTCGACGTGGCGGCGACCGTGAAGAAGCGCACGGGCAAGAACAAGCTGCCGCTGCGGGTGCTGTGGGCCAACTACCTCGACAGCGACGGATCGCCGGGGCAGCGGCACTACAGCTATCAGCGGTTCTGCCAGATCGTCGGCGAGTACGTCGAGGTCAACGAGCTGACGATGCGGATCGCGCACGTGCCCGGGCACACGATGCAGGTCGACTGGGCGGGCACAAAGATGGCGATCTTCGACCCCGTCCTCGGTACCAAGACCACGGTCTCGGTGTTCGTTGCGTCGCTGCCGTACTCGGGGATGGTCTTCGCGTGCGGCTGCGTGGACGAGAAGATGGCGAACTGGCTCGACGCGCACCTGCAGGCCTTCGAGTACTTCGGCGGCGCGGCGCAAGTGATCGTCCCGGACAACGCCTCGACGGCATCGAACCAGATCGCCCGCGGCGACCGGGCCCGCGAGGTCAACCGTGAATACCGTGACTTCCTCGAGTACCACCACACCGCCGCCGTGCCCACTCGGCCGGTGCGCCCGACGGACAAGGGCAACGTCGAGGCCGGGGTGAAGGTGGTGACGAACTGGGTGATCGGACGGCTGGCCGATCGGCGCTTCGCCAGCCTGGACGATCTGAACGAGGCGATCGCCGCCGAGGTGGAGGCGATCAACGACCGGATCCCGTTCCGCGGCCAGAAGACCAGCCGCCGCGAGCTGTTCACCGAGCACGAGCAGTCGGAGCTGATCGCTCTGCCCGAGGTCCGCTGGCAGCCGGTCATCTGGAAGAAGTCCAAGGTCAACCGGGACTATCACGTGGAGATCGCCACGGTGAAGTACTCGGTGCCCTACACCTTCACCGGCCAGCACGTCGACGTGAAGATCACCGGCCCCACACTGGTGGTCATGGCTGGCGGCGAGATCATCGCCTCCCACACCGTCTCCGGTAGGCGGCACGCCTTCGTCACCGATCCCGACCATGTTCCCGCGCAGCATCTGCAGTCATCGGACCTGTGGTCGCGGGCGTATTTCGTGCGCCAGGCCCACAAGATCGGACCGCACACCGTGGCTGCGATCAGTGAGGTCCTGGATCGCCAGCGGATCGAGGCTCAGGGCTACCGTTCGTGCCAGAACATCCTCGCCCTGGCCCGCGGGGACAACAAGATGCTGCTCGAGCGGGCCTGTGGCCAACTCGTCTCCGAGACCTCACGCCGGGCGATCAGCTACACCGCCGTCAAGCAGCAGCTGGCGGCCCTGAGGACCCAGGCCGCCGCCCGGCCCACCACCACGCAGCCGGCGGTGGCGGCTACGACGGACCGGCTGGAGCCGCCGCCGGGTCGGCGAGATACCACCGGGGCGCATCTGGCCGGGCCCGAGCAGTTCAGCCTCGCCGCCCTCACCGGAGGCCCGAGCAGCGGCACTGCGGGGCAGGAGGAGCTGCAGTGACTGATCGTCATCTCACCGACGCCGACATGCCGCTGTTCACGCAGCTGCGGATGACCGCGTTCGGCCAGACCGTCATTGACCTGGCCAACGATCCCGCCTGCGACGAGTGGACCTTCTCGGAGAAGATCTTCCACGCCCTGGACAAAGAGATCACGGCCAGGCAGGAACGCCGGACCCAGAAACTACTCAAGGCCTCCAGATCGCCAAACCCTGACGCCTGCGTAGAAGAGATCCGCTACCTGCCTGACCGCAACGTCAACCGCGAGCTAATCGCACGACTTTCCAGCTGTCAATGGATCGACGCCACTCGCAATCTCGTCGTGCTCGGCCAATCCAGCGTGGGCAAGACCTACCTCGCCCAGGCGCTTCTCAATGCCGCGTGCCGAAAGTACTACACCGCGAGGTTCTTCCGGCTCGACGACCTGGCCAACCGGCTCGCCGTGCTGGAGCCGACCTCGCAGCGCAGGCTGGACTTCCTCACTGATCTGCACAACTGCGACCTGCTAGTGCTGGACGATTTCCTGACCACGCCGGTGGCCCCGCACACCGCGGCGGAGCTGCTCAACATCCTTGCCGCTCGGGAGGGGCGGGGCTCGACGCTGGTGACCTCGCAGTTCGATCCGCCAGATTGGTACAAGTCGCTCCAAGACGCGGTCATCGCCGAATCGATCCTCAACCGGATCGTCGCCGGCGCCGAGATCATCGCCCTCGACGGCCCGAACATGAGACGACACCTCGCCACGGCAACGCCATAGCGGCCCAGCGGTCGGACGGGTGAACTCCGCTATCCGATACCCGTCCGACCGCTACCCGATCATCAGAACCGCGCTTTCCGAAAGGCGTCCCAAACACACCGCGCCCGCACCGTGACTGTCGCGGCGATCATCGACGAGTTCCGCAAGGGCGACGATGCCGACTCGCTGGTGGCGGTGATAGTCACCGAACACGGACGACGGACGCAGACACCCCTCGGCGTCGTCGTGCGCGACGATCTCGCCTCTCTACTCGGCCGACTCCCTGACATAGTCGCGTAAGGATTTCATCACGGCGTAGGACGGCTCAATCCCGATGCCCGAGGAAGGAGTTCGAAGCAGCGATCGCGGCGTTGCGCAACCATGAGCGCCCTGGAAAATCCGAACTCGGATGGGGCCAAGATTCGTGCCGACACGCCGCACCACCCGTCCGCGGCCACCGGCCGCCTCAGCCGGGGGGCCGGAATTCGTGACAATCAACGGCCGAACTGGGGCCTACTCAGGTGACCACACCCAACCTTTGGCATCGACGCTCAGAGGGCGCGATACCTGTCGTCCATCGTGGAGACGACTACTCGACGGCGAAGACCTTCATCACCTCATCGCCGTAGTCATTGATCACCTTCACCGCGACACGTCCAGTGCTCGGCGCCGGGAACGGGCGGGACGTCGTCGAGTACAGCGACTCCCATGCGTCAACGTCGATGTCAGCCTTCAATGCACGTTTCAGTTGTTCGTAGGGCTTGTTCCCGCCAGTGAAGTAGCAGTGTCGGACGAAAAACGACTCAGCGTTGTAGTCGGTATCGATCATCCACAGCGCGATCTGCGAAGTGTCGCTACTGCGTACCTTCCCGGTGTTCGGATCGTAGACGTCCACACCAAGTAGATCCACCACGACCTCGTCGCCGTCACGGCGCAACTCAATGTCCGGCTCGCCGAACACCATGAACATGTTTCCGGATCCCGTCTTCTTGAGCTCGTCACCCATCAATAGATCCGGGTTCATCCGCACAAACAGCACCGGTAGTCGGCCCAGGTTCCGTGAGGCTGCGACCTCGGCGAAGTCGTCGGTCTTCTCCAGATCTCCGCCCCCGTCTGCCGTCTTCACCCCGCTTGCTGCGGGGTCGAACGCGAATGCCAGCACAGCGAGGACATCAATATCTGAGGCTGCGAGCGCCTCTCGTGCTGCATCCTTCACGAACCGGGGAGATACCGTCCCGTATTGCGGACCCAGCGCCAACCCCACCCTGAGCGGCGCAGCACTGCTGTCATCCACGACTTGAGTAGCAACGGCCTGAATGAACTGTCCTGGATATGCCTCGGGCGTCTCGAGTTTCATGCGTTCCGACTTACGGCCGTTCTGGATGCCGGCCGCCGCGAGGTTCGCAAGAATCATCTGCTCGAACGACTCGTCGTTCGTTACTTCGTCACCGAGCTCGTACTGCTTACTCGTAGAGGCTTTAGTAGCGGCTTGGTCTGGACTGTCAAACGAGGTAGAACGGTGCGGCGACAACGACTCGACCGTGAACGGGCCCGCCACTCGCACCTTTCTGTTGTCTTCGTAGGGTCGGTCGTAGAGAAGTTCTTGGTCCGCATGGCGCGCGATTGTCTTGTCAATTTCGGCTTGCGTCATGCCCTCAACCAAGTCGGGATTGTTAGCGATCGATCGCAGCATGACGTGGGGGATGCGTTCGTAGACAAATCCATGACGGATGTCGTTAGTTGCAGGTGCCGTTGGGGCCGAGTGGGCCGACAACTCAAATTCCTTGCGACGACCGGCATCTGAATCGCTGAGTAGAAAGTACGGATACTTCGCTGCCATCAGGCGCTGTCGGGCAATCGCTACTGCGACACGGGAAGTATCGATGGTGATCCATCTACGACCGTACTGCTCGGCAACTGTCGCTGTAGTACCTGAGCCGCATGTTGGGTCAAGAACCAGGTCGCCGGGGTCGGTGCTCATTAGCAAACACCGCTCGATCACCTTGTTCGCAGTCTGGACTACGTAGAGCTTGTCCCCGCCGAACTGGTTCTGCCCGACAGTATCAGTCCACATATTGACCAGGGGATACGCCGGGAAGTCGTCCAAGTAGCGGATATACCCCAGGTTCTTTCCAGTACCTGCATGTACCCGGCCAGCGAGGATGAGTCGCTTCATGCCCTCTTCACTGGTTTTCCAAACGTTCGGGTGTGGCTGGTATGTACGGCCGTTGATAGTTACTGGGTAGCGCGTCTTGTCCACACCGGATGAGGATGTGAGATTGTCTACCCCGAAAATCCGCGCTCCGTCCGGCAATGGTCCGCCGTTCTTCTCATCCTTGGAGAGCGGCCGAGAAGTACCGTCTGCGAGTCGCACACTTGTGTAGAGGCTCCCGCCTTCCTGGCCAGCTCTCTTCTCTTTCCACAATGCGCGGTACTTCACCCGCTCCTTATCCTTCGCGTACCACAGGACGAAATCTGCGACGCTGGGAATGCTGCGCAGCTCGCCAGGGCTTCCCGCACCGGTTGTCTTCTGGACCACGATGGTCGAGTAATAGTTGTCCCGTCCGAATACCTCGTCGAGAAGACCGCGCACCATGTGCAGGTTCTCCTCGCTGATCTGGACGAATACGGAACCGGATTCGGTGAGGAGATCATGTGCCGCGACCAGACGGTCGCGGAGATACGACAGGTACGAGTTGATCCCGTACTCCCAAGTGTCACGGAAAGCCTTGATCATCTCTGCGTCACGCGTGACGTGTTGGACCTTACCGTCGGTTACCGACCGGTTACGAGCCGAGCTCTGGAAGTTGGAGCCGAACTTGATGCCATACGGCGGGTCAATGTAGACCATCTGAACTTTGCCACGTAGGTTTTCGCGTTCGGCGAGGGAACCCATGACCTGAAGAGAGTCGCCGAGGATCATGCGGTTGGACCAGTTCGCGGAGTGGCGATAGAAGTCGACGGCATCGTATTCGTCGAGACCGTCGAAAACATCGAACATCGTCAGTTCAGGCTCGAGTTGACCGCCCTTTGCGGTCTGGCGAAGGTTTTCGACTAGGACGCGTGGATCAATCTTCTCCTGGATGAAGATCGGTGGAGCATCGATCTCAAGGTCGCGCGAGTCCTGCTCGTCCTTGCCCTTCCACACCAGCTGTGGATCCAGCGAGGTGTCCCGCGGATAGAGGAGGGTCCGAGGTGCCTCGATCTCGGGGGTGACGAACTCGTGGGCGTCGGCAGTCGGCAGGTTGGTGCGCTTGTCGCCGTGCTTAATCCTCTCGACCGGCGTCGGGCCCTTCGATGTAGGAGCCTTGCGTGCATTCATAGTTCGGGCTCCGTTCAGATGGTGAGCTGGTCGGGTGTGGACAGGTCTTCAGGGATCGGAGTGTCCGCGTAGAGAAGTTCGATGGCCTGGGTCAACGTGTGCTTGATACCTGCCATCGAGCGAATCTCCACGTAGCCCCAGCGACCTAGCTCGCCGTGGTTATTGACCGCGGGCACCCAGGTGTTGCGCGCGGTGTCTGCTTTGGCCTTCGTCGGTCCGGCCGCCTTTTGGCCGCCGGACACCTCAATGATGAGAGTCCGGGTGTGCGGATCCCAGTCCCGTGGTGCGAGGCGTACCAGGAAATCCGGATAGTACTCGGCAGGCTTGCCCTTAAACACGTACGGGATCGCGAACCCAATATGATCATTCTTCACGTACGAGAGCACTTGCTCAGTCATGTCCTCAAGAGTCTCGGCCACGGTCTTCTCCCACTGGTTGGCGCCGCCTGCACGGGCAGGGTCGAGGACTACATGGGATACGGGAGAACGATCGGTTTCAAGGACCGGCTTACGGGTCTGGAAGTAAACGTTGTCGGTCGAGCCGATCGGTCGGAACTCGCGCAAAACAGGCCGAAGCCAGGTGATGCGTTTGTCCTCGTCCTGCTCGGTGAGCGCCTGGTAGATGTGCTCGGCGGCCTCAACCAAGCGTTCGGTGGTTTGAAGGATCTCACCGATGTGGCGACCCGCTTCGACCACAACGCAGTCGCGAAGCCAGGTGCGGCACAGTTCAACGATGCCACCAAACAGCCACGGTCGACGCGAGTTGTCTTCAGCAGTCAGTTGGCGGGCGATCAGGGTTTCGGCGAGCTTGTAGGCGACGGTCTGTGCCCTGATGCTTCGGGTGTCCCTGCCTTCAATGACAACGGATTCGCCGACCAGTCCGGAGGTTTCGGTCCATGTCGGGACCGTTGAGGCAGAGAGCAGGTAGGTCGGCGCATTCGCCGTGTCGATCGTCGGTGGCAAGTCCGGCTGCTCAACTCGGTAGCCCTGCACGTGTGGGAACGTGATCTTGCGCAGCTCCCGCTCAGGTTTGGTGTACACCTCCACAGCAGGCGGGGCTGGCGGACTGTCGACCACGGTGCCGTCAGATGGAATAAACGCAAACGGGATGCCATAGACGTTGGCGTACTCGACGTCGAACATGCCTTGGTCATTGAGTGCATAGGAGCGGCGTCGCAGACCGCGACCGACAACCTGCTCACACAGCAGCTGCGACCGGAACGGCCGGATCCCGAGGACATGAGTGACGTTGTTGGCGTCCCAGCCTTCGGTGAGCATTGACACCGACACCACACACCGCACATCGGCACCGAGTTTGCCCCGCTTACCAACTGTGTTGAGCACTTCGCGGAGCAGCTCCTCGTTGGTGATTGCATCCGCGTTCGCACCGGGATAACGCAGCCGGTACTCAGTTTTGAATGCGTCGATCTCTGCGGCCGCCGCTGTAGTGAAATCACTTGTGAATGCCTCGCCGGATTCGATGGTCTTCGAATCGATGAGCAGCGACACAGGACGCGAGTAGGGACGATCCCCTTCTCCGTTGGCGAACAACGGCAGGTTCCCTGCCCGGTAGTGGTCGCGTTCGTTGTCGTCATCAGCGACGGTGACAGTTCCAGCGATCCACTGATAGATCAACTTCGAAACCAGAGTGTTTGAGCACACCACAATGAACACAGGCGGCGGCTCACCAAGATGCTGCATGTGTTTCTGCCAGTGCACGAACGCCTTCTCGTAGTCGGCATACAGCGATTCGAGTGCTCCTTGGACCACCGGCGGCGGCATCCACGTCTCGGGGTTGATCCTCTTATCGGTGTTGCGGGCCGGCAGGGGCGGATCGATGTTGTCCCACAGATTCAGATAAGCGACGGTGTTGGTAGAGGCGTCGTCATTGATAGGGGTGCGCGGTACCTTCACCAACCCGGATTCGATGGCGTCCATCAGTGAAAAGTCCGACGCGACCCACGGAAAGATGAATCCCTCCGGCCACCCAGAACCAGTGAGGTAGAACGGAGTAGCGGACAGGTCGTAAATCGTCTTGATGCCGACCTTATTCGCAACGGACTCCAGGCCACGGAACCAGGTCCTGGCCGCCTCGGTGGCCTCCTCGACCTCGGACTTCTCCAGCGCAGAGAGCTTCTTGACCTGCGCCGCGTCCTCGTCACTGGCACGGTCGACATAGCAGTGGTGGGCTTCGTCATTGAAAACGACGATCTCGGAAAGCTTGCCCTTGCCGGCGAACCCTCGCAACACCCGCGAGACCATCTGATCAGGGGTCTCTTTGAACGGGTCGATGCTCTTATCCGCGTTAAGAAGCTTCCGTGTGTTCTTCGCGACGCCCTTAATCTCTTTGGTGTCGCGCAGCTGAAGCTGGTGGTAATTGATGATCCGGACTTCTGCCTGTCCGAGTGCATGCTGCAGATCCGGCGGTACCAGATCGCGTTGGTCGTAGTAGTTATCCGCCGCGGACGGTTGCAGAACCTGAAGCCTGTCCCTGATAGTCACGCCCGGGGCGACGATCAGAAACCGTTTGGAAAAGCGGCCGTCGCGGGGACTATGGACCTTGTTGATGGTGTTCCAGGCAATGAGCATGCCCATCACGACGGTCTTTCCGGCACCAGTAGCGAGTTTGAGGGCAACACGAGGTAGTCCATGATTGTGTTCAGCGTTGACATCGTCGAAACGAGTGCGCCAGTCGGCATTACCAGACCGGCCGGCAACTTCAGCGAGGTAGATGGCGGTCTCGGCGGCCTCACGCTGAGCGAAGAGCACCCGGTTCTCCTTGGCAGGATTCGACCAGTGCTCAAGGAGTTTGCGGGTGTACGGAGTGACCGTCGGATAGCCGCGTATCCGCCACAGCCCAACCTCGCGACGCAGCGAATTGATCAGGTCGTTCGCTTCGCGGCGCTCGCCCGTGATGTCTAGATCCAGTGACTGTTGTTCCGAGCGGGAGACCGACATTGCCGCCGCCGGTGTTGCGCCCTTCTTCGCTTTGGCAATCGGGACGAACGACTCTGAGGGGCGGCGCCCATCAAGAATCTTCCCGGTCGGGCCTTGCTGTCCGAGCTCATGGTGACGGCTGGGCAGTTCGTACGGATCGTTGAGGATCGGGTGGGCGATGGTCTCGCTCATGCCGACCGATCCCCCGAGCTGCTGTGCTTTCGCATCGACCGTCACATCCCCTCGTTCGGCGCCCACGGGGCGTTACCCACAAAAATTCAATAGACAGGGACCGCAGAATCCCAACAGCAAGGCAGATTACCGGCAGCACAGCAGGTAACAGTCATACCGCTGGTAGACACGCAAGCTCGCTCGCCCCTCTCCACCTGACGTAAGAGCCGATACCGTCCGTGACAGCCCGGAGGCGCGAGGCGTGTCCGAGTGGGGTTGGGACGTCCTACCGGAGTCCGTGTCACGGATGATGCCGGTGTCGGGTTTCAGGCCCCTCGAACCTCGAGGTCCGCAGCTCTCGCAGCCGGGCAGTACATGGAGCCGGCTGGGGGTTCACGGGCCGGCCGGGGGCGTGCGCAGGTCCTGGAGTTCGGCGCGCAGTTCGGCAACACGTTCGCGGGCGGCTTCGGCTTGCGCGTGTGCGGCGGCGGCGTCGGCGCGGGCGGTCTCGGCGCGGTCGCGTTCGGCTGCCGCCGCGGTGCGGGCGGCGGTGAGTTCAGCTTCGAGCCGCCGGGTGTGTTCGGCTGCGGCGGCCGCCGCGGCGTCTTTCTCGGCGATCACTCGGGTCAGCCGCTCGCGGTGCTCGTCGAGCTGCCCGGTGAGCAGCTCGATCCGGTGCTCGAGGCCGAGGATCTGCTCTCGGTGGGTCGATGCGGCCTGATCGAGCTGCTGCTGCCAGCGGTCCTGCGCCGCGGCGTGGTCGGCCCGGGCTGCGGTGAGCTGGGCGAGGGCCTCGGTGGCCTCGGCGTCGGCGGCCGTGGCGGCGGCATCGGCGTCGGCGCGTTCGGTGCGAGCGGTGTCGAGTTCGTCCCGCAGTGCCGCGATCTCGGCTGCGGCGTCGGCCCGGACCTTGTCGGCATCGGCCTGCACGCGCCGCAGCTGTGCATCGATCGCCGCCGGATCGGCGAGCAGATCGGTCGCGGTGGTGATCGACGACGCGATCGTCGTCAGCGTCTCGAGCATCGCCTGGGCTTCGCGGCGTAGCAGTGGTACCGCGTCGGCGAGGGTGCCGATCGCCTCGACCGGATCGGTCGGCAGCGCATCCTGTTGTTGCTGGGCGCGGGCCTTGTCTTTCTGGCGCTGCCGCCAGGCCCGTACCCGCTCGGCGTCGGTGGCGTATTCGCGGCGCCGTCCCCCTCTGGCTTCCTCGGCCATGACCTCGCCCTCCCGACCCGATGACGTTCCGTATCCAGCATCGTAACACCATTCGTAACGTACGTATCATGATACGTACGTTACGAATGGTGGGGATCGATGCTCCGACCAGAACATCGGCCCCTGCCGTCGGCGCACCTCCCGGAGGCTTCCGCGCCCCCGGGCACCTCGTCGACTGCTCCCTCCACCATGGACCGGGGGGCCGCGGTGGTCACCGGCGATGTCATCGTCGCGAGGACGCGGGTGGCAGCCTGGTCGATCCCCGGTCGTTCGAGGGGCAGGACGGTGCCGGCGGACCCACTTCCCCCCCGCCTCATGGACGGCAGGGACCGCGGCCGAGGCGGGTGTGCAGGCCGGTGCGAAGGTGCCCGGTATCGGAGGTTCTCCCGCTCTCGACGCTGGGTTTCCTGCGGAAAGATGCGGCAGGCCGATGCTTCCCGAAGTCCGCTCTCGCGTCCCTCCGTCGACCTGCCGCCCACCGACCATAACGCCCGAGTCGAACACATGTGCGAAAATCTGCGGTGTGGTGTCCTACGAACGCGCACCGAAACGGTGCCCGCACGGGCCACCGACTGGGACCCCACCGGGTGGTCGTGGGTGGACACCGTGCACCTGCGCGACAGCCCTGCGCCCCTCGGGAGCGACCGGACACCGCACCTATCTGTGCACCCGTCTGCGATGCGGAAATCCTCGTTCCGCCCCATACGGGGCCACCGTTCTCCGGGGTGCAGTGGCCCGCCCAGACAGACGCAGGAGCCGCCGCGACCCGGCTCGGGAGGCGAGCGAGCCGGCCGGATCGCAGACGCGGCGACCCACCAGGATCCAGAACATTTAGCTTCGCTGAAATTGTGGTGTGAACTGGGAAAACGACACGTCCCGTTCTGTCGTGTCGATCGGAGACAGCACCACCATGAAGCCTGGCGATCAGGTGAAGGTCAGCACACGCGGCACGTTCGTGTTCACCGTCAAAGACATCGATGAGGACACCGGCCTGGCCATGATCGAGGTCGACGCCGACAGCCCGCTCACGTATCCGTGGCCGGCGCGTCTGACCGATCTCGTGGCCGTCGAGAACTGACTCCGAAAGTTCCTTCCTCCTGCCGGTCGCTCTCGCTTCACCCGTTTGGTGCCGATACGCCCTTCCGCTACGGTGACCGCTGCAATCCCACGAGTTCCCCGACAGGTGAGTGATTCCCTGACGGGTCGAAGGATGGTCCCCGGCGCCCTCCGCCGGGGACCATCGCCTTTCTGTTGCCGGGCTGTGCGTGCAGCGGACGACACCGTGGCTACTCTCGGCGGCGTGGAGGACAGGACGCGAGCGATCGGCGACGCCGCCGATGCGATGACCGACGATGACCTCGAGACCGCAATTGCGGCGCTGCACGCCCGTGAGCGGGAACTTCTCGTCGCCGGGGACAGCGAGGAGGCGTTCGATCTGATGAGTACGAAGTTCGTTCTGCTCTCCACGTTGGAAGGTCGGCGGTAGCCGGATCTCGTACTGATTCGGTTTTTTCTTCATTTCTGTCTGCTGCGGTATTCGTTGAGCGGTCTGTGGAGCAGATTCGCAGAGTGCCACTGCGCGCGGCTGACGTATCTCTCTCGGCTACCCGACACCTTCACGCCTCGTAGGCCCTATAGCTGCGGCCCGAGGTGCAGATCGGGTGTGGGTGGTTGGTGTTCATGCATGGCCGGAGGTCGGCTGTTCGGTTGTGGTGGTGTGTGGTGCACCTGCGGTGGTCCGTGGAGGGCCTTCACTGTTGAGAGCGGGCCCTGCTCCTCCCCCACCTCGTCGGCATGCGTGAGATTCCGGTGCGGCTCGCCGTCGGCGGGATTCGGTTTCGCTTCCTCTGGGGCATCGTCGGTCCTGGTCGACGTGGCGTGACGGGGTTCCTCGTCCGCCTGGATTGCGGTGGTCAGCGGCTCGTAGGTCTCGTTGCGTTCCGGGGAATTCTCCAGCAGGGCGTAGCTGCGGTGGGCCAGCACATCCCAGTGCCTCTCGTACCGTTGCGCGGCGTCGACGGTGCCGAGGTCCGGGGCGGCGGCGGGGAGCTCAGTGGTGGTGGCGCGGGCGAGTTCGGCGGCGAAGGCTTCCCTGCCGGCAACTCGCATGGCGTCCTCGAGGGCAGGGTCCGGTTCGATGCCTTCGGGGGGATCGTCGTGGTAGTTCGCTGCGTGGGTGGCGGCACGGAGCGCTTCGGGGTCGATGGTGCGCCAGTCGATCGTGCGGTCGGGGCGGTCGTGGACGAGCTGGTCGGTCATGAGTACGACGGCGACTGACTGGACGCCTTCGGTTTCCTCCTGGATGGCGGCAATGTGGCGTCCGAGCTGGTGGGGGTCGGTGAGGGTGTCCTCGTCCGGGGCGGCGATCACCGGGCTGGTGTAGGCGGGAGTGTCGCTGATGATCGGCATGAAGTCGGTGTGCAGCTCACGGTGGATGACACTTGCGTGTAGTTCGCTGCCGTCACCGGTGATTTCGCGGTGGGCGAGGTAGTCGGCGGTTCGTAGTGCCAACTCCCAGGTGATGAGGCGGCGCAGCCGGGCGGGGTCGCGCTCGTCGAAGGCGTTGACCGGGGCTCCGGTGTCGTAGCGCATGGTGTTTTTGCCTGCTGCGGGGTCGAACAGGTCCTTGTAGCGGTGGTTCGGCTCGGGTAGTGCTGCGGCGGCGCGTTCGGCGGCGAGGGTGGAGGTGCCCTCGAGGATCCGGCGTACGGCGGCATCGTGTTCGGGGCCGTAGTCGGTGCGTTCGGCCAGGTTCAGGCCGATGCGGACCAGGGCGTGAGCGTTGTCGAGTTCGGCTCCGCTCAAGGATCGCTCTCGGGTTACCTCGCGAAATGTCTCAGTGGCGGTGTAGGTGCCACTGCGGTCGCGGTCGTAGTCGCGCATCATCGCCAGGTGGCTGACCAGGGAAAAAACGGGTCGGCCGGGCGCAGGCTCGATGGGTGCGTAGCCGGTGGCCGGCACGACGGCGGGCGCGAGGACATCGGCGAGCAGTCTGGGGTCTCCGCTCTCCGCGGTGACGTAGCGGGCTGCGGACAATGCAGCGAGATCGACGCGATCGGTGTCGATCACCCATCCGGCCTTGATGGCGACGCGCCGGAACAGCTCGAATTGGCTTCGAGAATTTCCGTCGGGGAAGGGATGGATTTCCGTCATGCGTGCCCAGTAGTCGGCGAGGCGGCTGACGAAGGTGCGGTGATCGAGTCCGGTCAGGTTGTTCTCGTCGGCGAGGTCGGCGAACAGTTCCTCGACGTCGGTGGCGGCGTCCTCCGGGCTCGAGTGCGTGATCGGAAGGTTCCCCTGCGTGGTGGCCACGGTCTTGTACTGGCCGGCCCATGAGTACACGCGATACAAACCGCGCCGGTGGATCTCTCGCAGGAAATCGCCGGTGAACTTCTCGGGCGATGGGACCTGCGCGAACTCGTACATCCCAGCCGCGAAGGCTCGGTCCTCGATGCGTTCGAGTAGGCGTGCATCGGTGATGCCGAGAAGGTTGATTCGGACGTCGGTTCCGGGGATGTAGCCCTCGGATTCGGCGGCCGATGCGGTCACTCCGCGTCCTCGCTGTGCGGGAGGAGCTCGTTGATCAGATCGTCGAGCGTTTCACCGGCCTCGAGCCTGTCGATGATTGTGCAGGGGTCTTCGATGTCGAACTTGCCTGCCATTGCGTTGGCAGCGCGGATGTTCTGGGCAATGTGGTTCTTGAGAGCTTCTTCGCCGTGTGGGGCGAATATCTCTCGGAGTGTCTGATCGTGGTTTTCCTTGTCGGTCATGGTTTCCCCCTCGCGAGCGTCGGACTGTCAGAGCGGAGGCAGGCTCCCCTCCCCCATCGCCATGTCTACTTGATGTTTCCGACGGTAGGCGTAGCGCCGATACGGGCGCGAACGTGCTCGAGCCGGCGGGTGGCGGTGCGTTGAGTGCGACCGATGGCGACCATGTGGTCGAACAGGTCGTGCTCGGGCAGGGTTTCGGCGGCTTCGGTGATGGCGGCTCCGGCGGTGCGAAAGCTGCGGCGGTAAGCGGCGCTGATGACGGCATGGGCGTAGTAGGGCGCGGCGGTGGGGTCGGCACCGGCGGTGGTGGCGGCGGTCAGGGCGTAGGCGAGTCGGCGGCCGTGGTGACTGGCGAGCTGGCCGTGGCGCTCAAGGTGGGCCAGGACCATTGCGGGGTCGTGGGGTTGGCCGGTGCTCATCAGTGCGGCGATGGCGTCGAACAATTCGGCGTGGAGTGGCTGGTGGAAGTCGTCGGTGGTGAGCAGGTCCACGATGCCGGCGGCCGCGGCGCGGGTGGAGAACAGCAGCGCGCACAGCAGCAGGGTTTCAGTGTCGGCGTCTGGGGGCGCGCACTCGTCGGCGCTGAGGTAGCGGTCGAGATCGGTCTGGTCGGTTACGGTCATGCGCTGATCCGTTCGTCGAGGGCGTCGGCGATGTCGAGCACGGGAGTCGGGTCGGGGTGGCCGATGGCCGAATGGCCGATGACGGCGCGAGCGATGACGCTTCCGTCGATGGTGATGGTGACTGCGCTACCGGCGGGCGCACCGTAAGCGAGCGCGAGCGTGCGCGCTGCTTCGGCGGCGTCGGAGGCGGCGGCCGCGAGGGTGAAGGTGCAGCCAGAATCGGAGCGCGCGACGGTGGGCGCGGCCAGCGTGACGGTCCAGACGATCATTGCGACGCTCCTTCGGC
Organism: Rhodococcus sp. GA1; assembly: GCF_024321955.1. Taxonomy (NCBI): domain Bacteria; kingdom Bacillati; phylum Actinomycetota; class Actinomycetes; order Mycobacteriales; family Nocardiaceae; genus Rhodococcus; species Rhodococcus sp. GA1. Next base: position 52,432 of record NZ_CP097188.1, read on the forward strand.
TCGACGGGGTTTACCCAGGCACTCGTCCATTGTCGCTTAATTGACATGCTTTGTGAAGCCTTTTCGATGATTTTTACATGATTTTATGGTTGTTTTTTGATTCTTTTGTGATGAATAGATGAGGGCCGTGCCAGAGCTGTCGACCGGGGTTCGATGCCCCGGTCGACGGCCATGCGTGCCGGAGGCCGGCACCCGGCGAGTGGTCCGGCCCGGTGGGCGGCCGATACGACCGGCCCACCGGAAGGGGCGTTACTGCTCGTCGAGGGGGTCGAGTCCGGCGGCGCGGCGCTCGATGTCGGCGAGGGTGTAGCCCTGGGCTTCGACGGCGCGCAGGTAGAACTGCGACAGGTCGGTGGGCTTGCGCCAGTGCTCGACGCCGACCTGGGACTCGAGGGCGATGAGGATGTGGGCGCGCAGCAGGACCAGGGCGCGGGGGTCGGTGGCGCTGGCGAGCTTCGCGAGAGTGTCGGACGTGGGGAGCATCTGTTCGGCCAGGGTGCGGGCGTGATAGGCGGCGGGGATCTGGGGCCACTTCCTCAGCACTGTTGCCATGAATGAGGCGGTGCCCTTGGGGGCGGTCTTGCGGGTGGTCTGCTGGGCGATCCACTTGCGGCGGACCTCGGTGGCGGCTCGCCATTCGCGGTTGTTCTCGATCACTTCGCGCCGCTGAGCTGCGCGGTCCTCGGCACTCTGTTCCTGTTCGGACTCGGCGGGGCGGCGGTGTCCCCACCAGGTGCGCCAGGGGGTGTCTTCGATATTGACGACGTGCCAGTACAGCGTGGTCTCGTGGTCTTCGACGACGTTCTCGCGGGGAATCATCCAGTCTTCGCGGGCATCGCCGTCGGGCAGCTCGTCCACGATGAAATCCGGGTCGATCTCGTCGCCGCTCTCGCGGTCGAAATAGGTGGTGCAGCTGTAGACGTACAGCCCGAGGTGTCCGAGGGCGGCGACTTCTTCGATGGCGGGCGTGTTGCCTTCTTCGTCGGTGACGCGCTCGACCAGATGGCTGGTCCCCTCCCCCACTCGCTCGTGAAGAGCACCGAGCGGCACGGCGGCGATGGAGTGTTCTGCGAGGTACGCCTCGGCGCGGGCCAGTGCGGCGTTGCGTTCGGTGCGGCGCAACCGTTCGGCGGAGAGTGCGTGGTCGAGTCGTCCGCTGCCGATGGCCCACTCGATGCGGCGGACGGCGGCGGGATCGTCGTTGAACTCGGCGAGGGCGGCGGCTTGTTCGATGGTCAGCTCGCCTCGTTGCACAGCGTCGCGCTGGTCGGTGTCGCGCAGGGTCAGGGCCGCCTCGACCTCGGTGCGGGGCGCCTTGGTGCGACGGGCGATCTTGGTGGAGGTGAGTCCGTGGTCGGCCAGGGTCTCGAACAGTGCCAGGCGCTCGCCGTTGGTGATCGCGGCGCGGTGTTCGTTCTCGCTCCACTGGGTGACGAGGCGTTCGACGGCAGCGGCGGTGCCATCGCCTTCGTCGCCGACGATGAGGGCGGGGATCTGCGCCAGTCCGGCCTCGAGGGCTGCGGCGGTGCGGCGGTGGCCGGTGAGCACGCGCAGGGGTCCGGCGGCGGTGCGGCACACGGTGATGGGGGTCAGAACTCCTTGCTCTGCGATCGACTCGCGGAAGGCATCGGTCAGGCGCAGGTCATGGCGGATGTTGGAGTCGGTGAGCAGGTCAGCGGGGTCGAGGGTGGCGAATTCGGCGGTGCTTCCGTTGTTCATGACTCAAGTTTACATCTGTTTTGATGCTTTTTCGATGTTTGTTTGGTTCTTTTCTCGTGCTTTTCTGGTGACTGCTGTCACACTTTTTACGCTCTGAGCTGGGGTTTCCATGCAATGACAGCGGCCCCGCCGGGGCGGGGCCGTTGGTTCAGTCTTCTATGCGGTCGTGGACGGGCAGGATCATGGATCGGTGGCCGAGATACCGTTCGGACAGCTCGCCCAGTCTCGAGTCGGAGGTTCCGGCGTAGTTGCCTCCGAACATCACCACTCGCCCCGACTCGGTGAGTTCGTACCGACGATGGTCGGCGTTCCATTCGACTCCGACCAGAGCGGCATGGCTGCCTTCGATGAAGGCGTAGCGGCGAACCTGCACGGCGACGGTGGGGCTGATCTGCTCGCGGCCGCCGACGTGGCTTCGCGCTCCGTGGGGGTGCAGCCGGATGGCAGTGGCGCGATGCGGCCCGTGCGGGCGCGGCGCTCGTCGAGGACGCCGACCAGAAGAAGGGTGTCGGCGGCGGCGCTGATACCGCCGTTGGTGCAGTCGCCGTTGCGGTGGGCGCGGTAGACATCGAGCAGGAGACCGGCGGGGCGATGGTTCGTTCTCGTGGTTGTTCATGACTCTAATTTACATCTGTTTTGATGATTTTTAGATGTTTCGTTGGTGCTTGCCTGGTGCTTTTCTGGTGATGCTGGTCACATGCTTTTAGGTTCTGACCTGCGGTTTTGCGGGTGTAGCGGGGTGGTTCGGTGGCGGTGGTGGAGCGGGTACCTCGGTCGGTCGATGCAGCCCTGGTGAACCGGGCGCGGCGGCTGCCGGGCAAGGGCGGGTTTTCCCTTGCTCGGTGGTCGACGGGCCCGGTAGGGCCGTGGTGTGGCGACCGGGCGCGGTACACGCGCAGCAGCGGGAACCTCGGGAGGAAGGGACAGGGGTCCGGGGGCGGAGCCCCCGGTCGGTAGAACGATGCGAGTCGGGCCGGGAGTTTCTGTGCCCGTAGGCGGGACCCCGCATAAACCGAAGGCCCCGACCAGGAGGTCGGGGCCTTCAACGGTTGGACTGCGGGGCGGTCAGTCCTCGTCGGTGCTGTCGTTCTTGCTGCCTCGGGCTTTGCGCCGGCGCACCTTCTCCACCTCGGGGAAGGGCTCGCCGCCGTTGTATTCCTCTTCGAGCTTGCGGGTGTACTCGGCGATGGCGGCCTCGATGAAGCTGTTGAGACTGCCGTGCGCGCCGGGGTAGACACCGCGCAGACCCTTTTGAGCGTTGGTCGCAGCGTCGATGACGGATTCGGCGAGGGTGAACGTGCGCCGGGTCAAGATGGGCTGCTGCACGATCTTCTTCGGTGCTGCGGCCCGTGCCGGGACCTTCTCGTCGGGAGCTTCGGCGTCGAACATGCTGCGGATGTCGCTCATGACTTCTTCCTTTGGGTAATGGTGGTGGCCAGGTCGTCATAGACCCAGAGGTGACGCCAACCGTCCTTCGTGTCGGCGAGGGATACCCCGTCGTTGACGGCCCTCTTGATCGGCTCGGCGGATCGGACGCTGCCGAGGACGGGGATGCCGGCCTCGGTGAATTGGGTGGTCCAGGCGCGAGCGAGGACCGTTCCGGACTGCACCTTGTTGAGGATGGTGCCGCGGACCCACAGATTGCTGTTGTGCCGCTTCTTGATGCTCTGGGCGTACGAGGTCACGCCCTGCATGGCCGCGATGCTGAAATCATGCGCTTCGTTGAGGACGATGAGCTGGTCAGCGGCCACGAGCGCGCACATCTCGAGGGCATTTCGCGTGGGGGAGCAGTCGACAAGGATGTAGTCGTAGCGGTCACGGATCGGCTCGAGTGATTCCCGCAGGACGTGGGGGCCTTCGATGGGATCGTTGGTGATGTTCTTCTCGGCACCGATGAGGTGGGCCGCGTTCGCTGGGGCGGCGATGAGGTCGACGCCGGGGCGCACTGCGTCGAGGATCGCCTCGGCGGCAGGCTTTCGGGTCTCCGGGTCTATATCGACGATGTGGTCGGCGGTCACCTTCGCTGCGGCGCGGAGGTCGGGCTGCAACTTGGTGAGGGTGTGGGTGAGGTTGCCGGAGGGATCAAGGTCGACCAGGAGCACCTTCGCGCCGGCACGGGCGAGAGCTTCACCGACGTTGAGCACGGTGGTGGTCTTGCCCACCCCGCCCTTCTCGTTGCCGATCAGAATGATTTTCGAACTCATGGCCTCCCTTTCTTGATGCAAGAATACATCACTTATGATTCATAAAACGTGCTTTTCTGGTTCTTATCGGATGGCAGTTTCGTGACTGGCGCGGACTGGGTGGTGTTGCATCTGTTCAGGTGCGGTTTTCATGTCAGTGGTGGATGGAACGGCGACGGCCAGGGCTCGATGCCCTGGCCGTCGGCCACCGCTGCCACTGGGGTGGGGTGGTGGGTTGAATCTGGTTGCGTTCGCGGGGTTTCCAGCCCTGGCGGCTGGTGCGTGACGCTAGCCAACATCCAACACTATCGGTGGCGCTCGTGCACAGGGGGCCGCTGGGATTCGCGCCGGCTCGTGGTCGGCGGTGGGGCCTGCGCGGCGCAGCCGCTCCTTCGGGTTCGGTTCTCGGCCGGCCTTGCGGTGGCGGCAGCCCGTAGGGGTGTGGCGGATGTGGCGGCGGCCCGAGCCGGGGCCGTGAGGAGCGTCCGGCTCGGGCCGTGTGTCAGCGGATCTTGCGGCACTGGCGGCACTCCCACCCTCGGGGGCGGAGATGGCAGGTTCGTCGTTCTTCGCAGAGCCAGCAGGTCTGGTTGGCTTTTTCGGCTTCGCCGCGTTCTTGTGCTGCGGTTTTCTCGTGTTCGGCTGTGCGGCGTTCTCGTTCGGAGTCCAGGTCGTCGTGCTCGGCCGCGGTATGTAGTGCGCGCATCATGCGGTAGGCGGCGGCAGTGCCTGCGTCTCGTTCTGCGAGGTCGGCGGTGGTGTAGCTCGGGGGGCGGTCGGCTTCTTGCAGCATGGGTCCGAAGATCGTGCGGCAGGTCTGGCAGGGGGTGAGTTCGTCTGCGACGGGCTGTGTGCATCCGGGGATGATGCACTCGGCGAACAGGGATTCGGCGGTCATGGCGTCCTCGCGGCGAGTGGGGACCGGCGGCCGCGACGGGGGTCGCGGCCGCCGGATTGCGGGTTACTGACCTGGGCGGATGGGGGTTTGGGCGTCCTCGGCGCGGGCGTCGGTGATCTTGTCGTAGGGCAGTCGGTCGGTCCAGCTGTAGGCGGTGGCGACGGTGACCGACTTTGCGTTGACTCGGATCACCTTGTGCCAGGTGCCAGAGCAGTTGACGAAGCATCCGGGGCGCAGGTCGGCGCGGCTGTAGAGCTTGGGGCCGTCGGTGGCGTCCTGTTCGGCGCGTACTGCGGTCCAGTATTCGATGTCGCGCTCGAGCTCGGCTTTGTTGAGTTCGAGCTGGTGCATGTGGCTGCTGGTCTCGGCGGTGTGTCCGGCAGCGCGGTACTTGGTGAGGCGGCGTTCGATGCTGCGTAGTTCGGCGCTCTGTCGTTCGATGCGGCGGTGGATCACTGCGGGGGTGTAGCGGTGATCGGTGCTACGGGCGGCGATGCGGGCGGATTCGGCGGCTGAGCGGGCGGCGGCGTCGGCTTCGATCGCGGCGCGGGCGGTGGTGTGGGCGCGGTCGAGGGCGCGGCGGTGGCGTCGTTCGCTGTGGTGTCCCACCTTGATGGGTTCTCCGCCTTCGGGCAGCGCGGCACAGGCGTGGTCGTGGCGTGCGTGGGCGGCGTCGGCGTCGGTGGCCTTGCGTTCGGCCTTGGCTGCGAGGGCGTCGGCGCGGTCGGTCAGACGCTCGTTGCGGTCGTGGTGGGCGTCGGCGCCGTCGCGGAGGGTGATGTCGATGTCGGTTTCGACGTCGTATCCGGCGGCGCGCAGGGCGGCGGCGGTGTGTTCGATGCGGGCGAGGTGGGGGGCGCGGTCGCGGCTGTGCGGGATGTACCAGGCGGTGATGCTGCGTCCCCATCTCCAACCTGCGGTTTTGAGGATCGGGGCGGTGCCGTCGCCTTTGCTGGTGCCGTCGATGATCGTGCCTACTGTGGGGGTGTGCGTGATGGTGAGCATGTGCGCGTTTCCTGTTCGGGTCGGTAGTGCGCGCCGGGTGGGGAGTCGCGGTGACTCCCCACCCGGCGCGGAGGGTGGATCAGTACTCGGCGATGAAGACCGGCCAGTGGGGGCCGGGGCGGGCGGTCCAGCGGAGGATCGGCCGCCAGTAGGTGCTGGTCCGGTAGGCGCGTTCCTCGTGGTGGGGGCACATGACCCACTCGCCGTCGGTGTGGGTGGCTTCGGTGGTGCAGCCGTTGTAGTCGCACCACTGGTCGGGAAGCTCGAGCGTCTGGACGGGGGCGGGAGTGGTCATCGCGTCTTTCCTTCCGGGGTGGTCGGTCAGCTGAGGCCGGACTCGACCGCGGCGCTGATTGCGTCCTCGGTCATGCCTGCGGCGCGGGCGGCGGCCTTGGCGTCGCGGGACTCGGCCAGGACTACGGAGATGTCCTTACCGGTCGAGATGTTCTCGAGCAGGGCATCGATGTCGCGGCCGAGATTGTGGAGCTTCGCGGTGATCTCTTCCTTGTTCATGCCTCTAGTTTACATCTGTTTTGATGATTTTTCGATGTTTTGTTGGTGCTTTTCCGGTGCTTTTCTGGTGATGCTGGTCACACGTTTTTGGGGTCTGACCTGCGGTTTTGCGGGTGTATCGGGGTGGCTCGGTGGCGGTGGTGGAGCGGGTACCTCGGTCGGTCGGTGCGGCCTGGTGAACCGGGCGCGGCGACCGCCGGGCAAGGGCGGGTTTTCCCTTGCTCGGTGGTCGGCGGGTCCGGTAGGGCCGTGGTGTGGCGACCGGGCGCGGTACACGCGGAGCAGCGGGAACCTTGGGAGGGAGGGACAGGGGTCCGGGGGCGGAGCCCCCGGGGATCGGTAGAGCCGACACACGGCAGACGAGCCGGGGCACCCTCCTGGCCAGGGCGAGGGGGGCACCGTCCGCCGGCCGCGGGAGCATACGTTTACCGGCCCCGAGACCAACGAGGCAAAGATCCGACTGCCACCCCGACCACCGAGCACACTGCTCGTCGACACCTCGGTCACCCCGAAGGGGGTCCGGGGGCGGGATCGCCCCTGGTCAACGCTGCAAATGCGACTCGGCGCACCGAACCGGGGGCGATTCCCGAGTTCGATGCGCCGAGGTGAGACTGGCAGGCATCAGACGTGGACGTTTTTTGATGTCGGTCTGATTGTTTGTTGATTCAGATTTGAGTCTGGAAAGTTGCTTTTCCGATGTTGTTGTGATGCTCAGATGGTGATCGGGGTGTCTGCCTCGGAGAGCCAGCGGTAGACGGTGGCGACGGAGCGGTCGACTTCTTGGGCGATGACGGGCACGTCCACTCCGGCCTGGCGTCGGGCGAGTGCCCATTCGCGACGTTCCTCGTGGGAGTGGAAGGTCGGGATGGGGTTGGTGTCGAGGTGTGTGCCGGGCAGGTGGGGCAGTGGCACCTCGAGCTGTCGCGTGAGAGCGTCAGCGGTCGCGGTGCGAGTCGGTTGCGCGACCGGGGTCTCGCTCGCAGTCTCGGCGGCGGCACAGTTCTCGGTGATGGTCGTGACGTGAGTCTTGGGTGCGGTCGCATTCTCGTTCGCGGTCTCACGGCGCGGCTGTGTCGCGGGCGCGGATTCGATGTGAGTCTCGGCGGGGTTCTCGGTGGGTGCGGCGGTGCGACGGCCGAGAACGGTCAGCGCGTGGGTGGAGGCGAGCAGTGAGATCGGCGGGAGTGTGGCGATCACGGCGGCGAGAACGGAGTTGAAGCCGGGGGTCGTGGTGAGAACGGCGTGGATCGCGTTTCCTGCGATCGAGACGGTGGCGGCTCCGATGAGAATCTTCCAGAAGAATCGTCGCGCCCGGTGGTCGTGACGTCGGGAGACGACTCCCATCGTTGCTTGCAGGATCGTTCCGTCGACGATGACGGGGAACAGGAAGGCGATCTCTCGCGGTTGGCCGGCCTGGATGCACAGGTCTCGCAGTGCGAGGAAGCTGAGAATGAACGCGGCCGCCCCGATTCCTACGGTGATGGTCACGCCTGCGAACCACATGGATCCACTGACGGCTGTCACGTTCTCGGGCACTGAGGCGTTCTTGTTCTTGCATCGCTTCGTCCGCTTCATAGAGTCCATAGTAACAATGAGAACCGTGAGATGAGAAGGGATTTATCAGATGAGAGTCGCAGGTCACGACCAGATCCAGTCGGAACGTGAGATGAGACGACTGCGCCCCAATCGGTTCTCGGGCGACTACTTCATCTGGGAGCCGTGACAGGCAAGACGTTGTGAATCACATGCCGTACGGCATGTTGTCGACCGAGTAGCCGAAGGCACACATAGCCAGTCCCGTGAACAGGCAACCGATAGTGAACCCTCCCGCTGCGGGGCGCGCACCGTGCCAGATGGCGAACACAGTCGTACCGATAATCGCGACGGCACCGAGGGGGAGGCTCCACGCCAGCCAGTACAGTCCACCACCAGGCGGAAACCCGAGTACTTCCCATACATCGCGCAACGCGAATACCAGAGGCCAGTAGCCGAGGACGCATACGAGTACGCCGGTGAGCGCACCCCACCACATCTGCGCCAATCGGAACTCGAACCGCTTATCGGACATCGTGACAACGTAACCGACACCTTGGCGCATCCGGCCCGTGTCAACGGCACCTGAAAACTGGTTCTGGCCCACTTTGCGTGAGGGGCGCCCATCAGAGACCCAATGGAGTGGCGCTGTGGAGACTTTCGGGGTGGGCAGTCAGGTGCGGTGTTGCTCGACCCGGGTCGCGCAGTACCGATAGCCATCCTGGTTGGTGACCTGTCGCCATTCGAAGGTGACATCGGCACCAACTTCTACGGTCCGGAATCCTTCGGCGACGATGTGACTGAAGTGCGCCCAGCACCCGCCAGGGGTCTGAGGGGAGTCGATTACTCCCCACCCGTCCTCGTCGTTCCACATTCGGACGATGCCGGTTGTGCGCCCACCCGAGGTGGTGACGGGCGGATCCTGATCAGGGGACGCGATCGATACTTGCTCGGCGCTCCCGTCAGCGTGCATCCGCCACAGTCCGGCCTGGAACGGCCGTCGGCCTCGGGCAACAGGTTGCTGCCCCACAGGCCACGCTCGGGTGCATTCATAGACGTAACCCGATTCCGGCCGATCGAGCCGGTGCCACTCGAATTCGACGTGATCGCCTGGGTGCAGTGCAGGGAACCCGTCGACCGCCACCGCGGCGAACCGCACGAGACAGCCACCCGGGACGTCGTCACCGTCGATCACACCCTGCATACGCTCGACGTGCCAGCTGCGCACCACGCCTCGGCTCGTCACCGGCTCAGTATCTCCCACCTTCGCCGCCGCAGGGTGTCTCTGACGTGTCAGTAGCCGAGCAGGATGCGTTTGCGGAGCAGGTCGAAGCCGGCACGCCCGTACATCTGCCGTTTGAGCATCTTGATGCGGTTGACGTGGCCTTCGACCGCACCGGAAGTGTAGGGCAAGGTCAGGCCGTTGCGGACCGCATCGTGATCAGCTTCGAAACCTCGGACGAAGAGGTGCAGATGCGGAAGGTCATCGGCGCGGACCGCGGCCATCCACGCGTTGAGGTTCTCGCCGCGGCGCTCGGTGAGGATCTGCGCGGACGCGGTGACGTCGGCGGCGGTGGCCTTGAGGTGCCGACAGCCGGCGAGGACTTGTTTGAGTCCGATCCGATCCTCATCGGTGAGGTCGTCGGGGTGGCGCAGCATCCAGGAGGTGATCTGCCGGACCTTCGGCACCGAGCCTCGGAGGGGAGCAGCTCCGGCGTGACGCAGCAGCCGGACGTAACTCCGGACGGTGGTGTAGCTCCCGCGGTATCCCATCGCTCGAAGTTCCTCGTAAAGGACTGCAGCGGAGGTCTGTCCGTCGCCCCACCGCACATGCAGGTAGTCGGTGAACCCGTCCAACAGCCGCGGACGACCGGCCCGTGGAGCTCCGAGCAGCTCGTCGACCTCGGTGGGGCGGTAGAAGCGGCGCACCGTGTTGCGCGCCAAACCGAGTTCTCGGCAGATCGCCGCAATGGACAACCCCTCGGCCTTGAGGGCCGCGACCTGCGCGAAACGACGCGTCGTGCGCTCCACGAGAAGCGGACTCGCCTGGCGAGCAGCGAGCATCTCACCGGCGAGTTCCCACCGCTCCTGGCCATCGGCGGGGGTAGTACGCGACTGCGCTTCGAGCGCAGAACGCAGACAGTAGTGATGCGCGGCAACGGTTTCTCGACAGTGGCGGCGAGATTGTGCCACAGATGCCAGCGGTCGGCGACTCCGACCGCTTCGGGTGCGCCGGTCCGGGCGGCCTCGGCGTAGGCGCCGCCGCGTTCGAGGCAGATCACCGCGGTTCCGGGAGGGGTCGCCGTAGTATCGGCCGAATTTCGGGCGGATATGGCGTAGCTGCTGGTCAGTGGGTGCGGGATGTGCCGGGGCCGATGAGGCTGGTCAGTTCGCGCATCGCCTGCGGGGATGGTTTGAAGTAGCGGCGTAGGTTCTCGGCTTTGCGGTGTCGTGATTTGGCCATCAGTTCCAGCAGGCTGGCGCCGGATTCGCCGAGGTGTGTCAGGCCGGAGTGGCGCAGTTCGTGCAGGTCCCATCCGGTTCCGGGCCCATCGACGGCGGTGGCGGCGTCGAGCAGGTCGCGGGCCTGGTCGTAGGACAGCCGGGCAAGGCCGGTGTCGGGGCAGCTGTCGCGGTCGGCGAGGTACTTGCCGGGTCCCGGCCGGCGGTGGGTCACGAACACGGGGCCGCGGGTGCGGTCGCGGATGAGCCGGGGTAGCAGGCGGGCGGTGCCGGCGTCCCAGTACACGTTTTCGAGGACGTGTTCGTGGTGGGTGGCGCCGCGGCGGCGGGTGCGTGGTTTGGCGCCCTTGGACTTCACCGCCGCGGTGCGGCCCGCGAGGTCGAGGTCTTCGATGTTGAGCTGGAGTAGTTCTTCTGCGCGGGCGCAGGTTTCATACAGCATCCGCCACAGCGTCTTCTCCCGCACGTGGATCTCGCGGCGGGCGATGAGCCGGTCGATGGCGGTGCGCGAACGGACGGGGGTGTCGGAGTCCGGCGGGGTCGAGCGTGGGGCCGAGGTAGGCACTTTCGGTGCGGTCCAGCCCTGTTCGGCGCACCAGGAAAGCCATTTGCCGACGGCGGCGCGGCGTGCGTTCCAGGTGTTGACCGCCGCGTTGCCCCACAGGGTTTCCAGCGCGGCACCGACTTCGGCGTCGGTGACCGAGTCCAGGGCGCGGCTGGCGCCGATGAGTCCGGCCGGGCGGCCGTCGAGCTGGTCGACGGTCTTGACGATCGCGATGCCGTAGGCACGGCGGGTGTTGGCCGATCCGATCGTGTCGAGGAACGCTTCGGCGGCCGAGCGCAGGGTGCGCGCCGGGGCGGTGCGTAGCCGGGTCACGGTCGCGGCCATCGGATCCCTTCGCCGGGCTTGCCCCGGATAACGGGACTGCTTCATGTCGCGCCGCGACGGGGTCGCCGCTGGCCGCTCCCGATGTTACCCCGGATAACAGCCCATTATCCCGGGCTAGATGTGTTCGCTCCGGCGGTGGTGTCGAAGAGCCGGTCGAGGTGGTCGGCCAGCACCGCCAGGGCCGTGTCGGAGTCGTGCTGGCCGATCAGCACGCTGGTGCCCAGGCCGTGGGTGAGCATGACCAGCCTGATCGCCTCGGCGGTGACGTCGAGTTCGCCGGGGATCTCCTGGTTCGTCTGCGCGTGTGAGAGCGCTTGGGCGAGTTGGTGTTCGAGTCGGTCGATGCCTGCGACGAAGGGGTGCCGGGCCAGGTCGGGGTCGGTCATGGCCAGCACCGCATAGGAGGTGCCGACGAGGTGGAAGGCGCGGCTGGCGTCATCGGTGGGCAGGGCTTCGGCGCAGAAGGCCTCGATCAGCGCGCGGGCCGGGGGCGGATCGGGCAGGCCGGCCAGGCGCCGGTTCCAGCGGTGGTGGCTGAGGGTTTCCAGATGGTTGAGGGTGCCGACGAGCAGTTCGGTCTTGGTCGGGAAGTAGTACTGCACGAATCGCAGCGATACCCCGGCCTCGGCGGCGACGGCGCGGATGGTGACCGCGTGCAGGCCCTCGCGGGCGGCGACGGCCACCACGGCTTCGGCGAGCTGGGCGCGTCGTTGGGCGTGGTCCACGGTCCGGGGCACGGTCACCTCTCTCGACATCACCGGCAAATCGGTGATACAGATGTATTGGATACAAATGTATCAACGTGGAGGTGGGTGTGCGGCGACCCGGCACGGACGAGAAGACGGCGGTAGCCCCGGCGCGCGCGGGCGTGCTGTTGACGGTGGTGTGCGCGGCGCAGTTCATGGTGGTGCTCGACATCTCGGTGGTGAACGTGGCATTGCCGTCGATGCGATCGACGCTGGGGTTCACCGACGCCGGGCTGGCGTGGGTGGTCAACGCCTATGCGCTGGTGTTCGCGGGCCTGCTGCTGGTCGGTGGCCGCCTGGCGGATCTGTTCGGCCGCAAGCGGGTCTTCCTCGCCGGGCTGCTGGTGTTCACCGCCGCGAGCCTGGTCGGCGGGCTGGCCGCCTCGCCGGGGTGGTTGATCGGCGCCCGCGCTGTCCAGGGGGTGGGTGCGGCGGTGCTGGCGCCGGCGACGTTGACGATCCTGACCACGAGCTTCGCGGAGGGGCCGCGGCGGACCAAGGCCCTGGCGGTCTGGACCGCGCTGGGCCTGGCCGGTGGGACGGCGGGCAATCTGCTCGGCGGGATCCTCACCGAATTCGCTTCGTGGCGGGCCACGCTGCTGATCAACCTGCCCATCGGCGTGCTCGTGCTGGTAGCCGCGACGGCTGTCATCGCCCCGGACTCGGCGCCGCGGGCCCGGGTCCGCCTGGATGTGGTGGGGGCGGTGCTGGTGACGTGTGGGCTCGCCGCGATCGCCTATGGGTTCGGCCAGGCCGCGGCGCGGGGGTGGTCGGCACCGGGGACGGTGTCGGCGCTGGCGGCCGGCGTGGGGTTGGTGGCGGTGTTCGTGTTCGTGGAGACGCGGTGGGTGCCGGTGCCGTTGCTGCCGTTGTCGTTGTTGGGGATCCGGTCGGTGGCGGTCGGCAATGTCGCGATGCTGCTGGCCGGGGCGTGTCTGAATCCGATGTGGTTCTTCCTGACGTTGTCGATGCGCGACGTTCTGGGCTACACCCCGATGCAGACCGGGCTGGCGTTCCTGCCGCACACGCTGGTCACGATCGCCGTCGGCACCCAGGTGACCCCGTGGTTGATGCGCCGGGCCGAGGTCCGGGCTCTCATCGCCGGTGGGGCGCTGCTGGCCGCGGCCGGGTTCGCCTGGCAAGCCCAGCTCGGTCCCGGCAGCACCTATCTGACCGGGATCCTCGGGCCGGCGCTCGTGTTCAGCATCGGGGCGGGACTGCTGAACACCCCGCTCACCGCCGCCGTCACCGCGGGAGTCCCCGCCGCGGACGCGGGCGCGGCGTCGGGGCTGATGAACACCACCAAGCAGGTCGGCGCCGCCTTGGGGCTGGCGGCACTGATCACGGCAACGGCGGGTTCGGTGCCCGGCTACGACCGAGCGTTCTGGCTGATCGCGGTGGCCATGATCGCCGTCGCCGCGATCGCGGCGGGGCTGCCGGCGCACCGCGACCGGCGATGAACGACCGGTTCAGCTCTCACCGAGGAACACGCCCTACGGCGGCGCGCGGTCAGATCATGGCGGGGAGTCCGACGCCCGGGTCGAGAGCAACCCGGTGAACTCCTCGGCATAGGCCAGATGCCGGCGAAGCCGGTCGGCACTGTCGGCGGCCTTGTCGCGGAACGCGAGCAGATCCGCCTGCGCCGCCGCCCGCGCGGTCGGCTCGGCCGAGGCGTCGTCGAGGATCTCGATCGCGTCGAGCAACTGTTTCATCTCCGCGAGGGTGAACCCGAGGGGTTTCATGCGGCGGATGACCAGCATCCGGTCGACGTCGGCCTCGGTGTAGAGGCGGAACCCGCCCGCCGAGCGGGCCGAGGGCTGCACCAGCCCGACCTCGTCCCAGTGCCGGATCGACTTGAGCGAGAGCTCGGTGCGCTCGGCGACCTGCCCGATCTGCAGGTAGCCGCTAGTGTCGGCGCCCACCTCAGTGCCCACCGGCCAGGTGCCCGGACAACCGGTCGTGGCGAGCCTCCGAGGCCGGGTTGAGCCCGATGATCTGCACCGTCTTGCCCTTGGCGGCGTATTTGGTGGTGATCGCGTCCAGGGTCGCCACGGTCGAGGCATCCCAGATGTGTGCATCCGACATGTCGATGACGATATTGGCCGGATCGCCGGTGTAGTCGAACTGGTAGACCAGATCATTGCTCGAAGCGAAGAACAACTCGCCGCGCACCGTGTACACGCGGGTATCGATCGCGCCGTCGTGATCGGTGTCAGCCTCGGAAACCTTGTCCACCTGCGTGAAATGCGCGACCCGATGCGCGAACGCGACCATCGCGGTCAGCACACCGGCGATCACCCCATAAGCGAGATTGTGTGTGGCCACGGTGACCGCGACGGTGACCGCCATGACCGTGGTCTCGGCGATCGGCATGCGCCGCAACGTCTTCGGGGCGATCGAGTGCCAGTCCATGGTGCCGACCGAGACCATGATCATCACCGCGACCAGTGCCGCCATCGGGATCAACGCGACCACATCACCGAGGCCGACGACCAGGATCAGCAGGAACACACCGGCCAGGAACGTCGAGATCCGGGTGCGCGCGCCGGAGGACTTCACGTTGATCATGGTCTGGCCGATCATCGCGCACCCACCCATGCCGCCGAAGAACCCGGTCACCACATTCGCCACGCCCTGGCCCCAACCCTCACGGGTCTTGTCGGAGTGGGTGTCGGTGATGTCGTCGACCAGCTTGGCCGTCATCAGCGATTCCAGCAGACCCACCAACGCCATCGCCAGCGCGTAGGGGGCGATGATCTTCAGCGTGTCGAGGGTGAGGGGAACGTTGGGGATGAACCAGGTCGGCAGGCTCGACGGCAACTCGCCCTCATCCCCGACATTCGGCACATTCAGCGAGAACACGATGGTCGCGGCGGTGAGCAGCACGATCGCCACCAGCGGCGCCGGAACCACGTTCGACAGTTTGGGCAGCAGCACCATGGTCGCGATGCCGATCGCGACCATCGGATACACCAGCCACGGCACCCCCAGCAGATGCGGGATCTGGGCGGTGAAGATCAGAATCGCCAACGCGTTGACGAACCCGACCATGACGCTGCGCGGGATGAACCGCATCAACCGGGCGACGCCGACAACGCTGAGCACGATCTGCAACAGCCCGGCCAGGATGACCGTGGCGATCAGGTAGTCCAGGCCGTGCTCTTTGACCACCGGCGCGATCACCAGCGCGATCGCCCCCGTCGCGGCCGAGATCATCGCCCGGCGACCACCGACGATCGCGATGGTCACCGCCATGGTGAACGAGGCGAACAACCCCACGCTCGGGTCGACCCCGGCGATGATCGAGAACGAGATCGCCTCCGGAATCAACGCCAACGCGACCACCAAACCGGCCAACACCTCGGTCCGTAACCGTGCCGGGCTGCGCAACGCGGCCAGCACCGAACCCTCATCAGTCGGCCGCTGTGTCGTCGACACCATCAGGACAAACTCCATTCCATGGGCTCACGCGCACACGGGCGCACCCGGACAACGCGAACGGTCGCCGGGGAGAAAGATCGTCGGGAACGCGAGTGGATGACCCGTCACAGGTCGAGGAGGTGATCGCGTCGGCCACGCTGCCGGACACCCCACCATCGGCTACCACTCAGCGATCCAAACTCTACCCTTACGGGAGGGTAGATTGGCAACCGGGAACGGCCGAACGTGTCCTACCTCTCACCGCGGCCCGCACCGGCCATCACCCACTTTCGTCCCAGGCGGTGGCCGTGTCAGAACAGGGTGTCGCGCACCCGGAGCGGCCGATACCCGGTCGGTCCGAGCTGGGCCAGTTCGGCGTCGATATCGACCTCGATGGCGCCGAAGAAGTTGATGTTCTCGCTGTGGGCGGGGCTGATATGTGCCAGCACCTCGTCATCTATCCGGCGCCCGGCCCGCCGCATCTGCTCGACCGCGAGCCCGTAATACTCGGTGGTCCAGGCGATCACGGCGTTGGTGGCCAAGGTCAGGCACCACGCCTGCTCGGTCTGGTCGTCGAGCTGGCGGGCCCGGATCATGCCCTCGTGGGCATACAGCAGGTCCCGGCGCAGCGCATGCAGCGATTCGCCCTTGTTGAGCTGACGGGAGATCTTGCGCCGGTAGTCCGGATCCGCCAGGTATTTCGCCGCGTAGATGGTGCGCCGCAGCGCCCCGTATTCCTTGAGCGCGGTGGCCAGGGTGTTCTGCCGTCCGGAGGCGGACAGCTTGCCGACCAGCAGTGAGGCGGTGGCGTGCCCGAACTTCAGTGACCCGGCCAGCCGTAGCAGGTCGTCCCAGTGCTCGGCGATCAGCTCGAGGTTGGCCCGCCGCGTCATCAGCGGCCCGGCGTGCGGGAACCGGGCCTCGAGGTCGGCACGCGGTCCGGGCCGGTACAGGGTGATCTTCCCCAGGTCCCGGATCCGGGGTGAGAGCTGCATGCCGAGCAGGTCGAACAGCCCGAAATTCACCAGCGTCACCCCGTGGGTGTCGGTGGCGTGTTCGGTGATCGGCAGATCCGTTGCGTTGCCGAGGATCTCATCGAGCACGTAGTGCGCTTCGCGTTTCGTGGCGACGATGATCTTCGTGCCGTAGGTGGCGTGCTGATCGGTGACATGGGTGTAGGTCGACAGCACCCGCCCGCCGTGGATGACCATCTCCCGTGTCGAGGTCGACTTGCCACGCACCGGGAACCGCTGCCCGTCACTCGAAGACAGCGTGCCCGCGCCGAACACCGTGGTCAGCGGCAGTCGCTGGTGGTAGTCGATGATCGCCAGATTCGCCGCGCGCAGGGTCTCTTCCCGCACATACCATTCCGCGGTCCAGGCCAGGATGTCGTAGGAAATGCCGCAGGCCTCGGCCATCCGCGTCAACCCCAGGTTCGTCGAATAGGCCAGCAGTACCGCGATGAGGTTGCGTTTGAGTTCGGGGGTTCGGGTCTGTTTGCCCGAGGCATGCGTGAAACAGTCCAGGTAGCCGGTGCGTTTGTCCAGCTCGATCAGCAGCGACACGATCGGCGCGAACGGCAGCATCTCGGTCAGCTCCGCCTTCAACGCCTTCGCCTCGTCGGGGACGTCTTCGGCGGTCAACGGCGAGATCACCAGATCCCCGGTCTCGTCCACCCGGACCGGGCCGTCCCCACAGGCCAGCACCGCCTCGAGCTCACCGACCGCGGCGTGCAGCTCGTCGGTCACCGCGGCCAGGGCTTCACCGGGGTCGGCGGGTTTGCCGACCAGGCGGCAGAACTCACTGCGCTGCGGCGTCCATTGCTCGGCGGTGAGCAGGTAGGCGGCCGGGTCGGCGTAGCGGCGCGAGCCCGGCACGTACACGTCCCCGCTACGCAGCCCGTCGCGCAACCCCAGCAGCACGCACAGCTCCCAATAGTGCCGGTACGCGGTCACGCTGCCGGAGCGGCGGGCCTCGTCGAGGTAGCCGCGCCACTTGGTCGGCACGAACCCGGCCGGGGCCTCATCGAACACCTTCCGACGGCCGGTCGCATTCATCTCACGCAGCATGTCCACCGCGACCAGCAGCTCGGTCGCCGCGGTCCCGCCGGCGAACCGCACCGCCTCGAGCACCGCCGGGGTGAACTGCCGCAGATAGTTGTAGGACAAATCCAGCGCGGCCAGATGCCCGTGATCACGCGGCAGACGCGGTTTGGCCTGCGCGATGGCCGCCCGCAACCGCTCCCACCCGATCGCATCGCCCCGGATCAAGCCACCTATTTCCTCATCGGCTATCTGCGGATCGCAGGCGATGGCCAGCAGCTCGTCCAACAACGCTTGGCGATCCTCCCCGGATTTTCCGCGTTCGGCCAACTGCTGCTGCATGCGCCGCTCGGCCTGGCCGAACTTCGCCGAGATCGCCTGATCGAACAGCGCCACCACCTCATCGAGCACATCAGTGCCCGACTGCGCCAGCACCGTCAACAGGATCGGGTAGCGGCGCTGCGGCTCACGGCGTTCGAGGGCCTGCGGGGTCAGACGGCGGCCCATCGTGGCCAGGAACCGGCGACGCTCGGCGGGCAGCACAGACATATCGAGGCGGTCCGCGCCCATCCCACGCAGGAAACCCAGCTTCTCCACCTCGGCCTTCACCGCCTGCGCCGACGCCTCCACCGGACCGGTCGACAGCCACCGCAACCGCGACACCCCGAGCGAGTCGTCGGTGTCCAACAACGAGTCCAGCTCCGCGCACCGCTCAGGCGTGAACTCATGCGCGAGCCGGTCGTAGGTTTCGATCTGCGCTTGGTGGCGGGCGTGGGCGACTCGTTCCACCACCGTGACCGGGCCCGGCCTGATCACCCGCGCCGAGATCAGATACTCGCACGCCAGCCGGAACAGCAGCGTTGGGGAATCGTGCTCCATCGCCCGCGCCAACAGGAACTCGTCCAGCTCCTTGGACTCCAGCGGTCCAGCCGGTCGCCAGCCCAGATACTGGGCGACCAGCCGCGCATGCTCGGTGCGGGTCTTGGCGCGCTTGCCGTACGAACCGATCTCCACCGGATCCACCCGCAGCTGCTCAGCGAGCCGGGCCACCGCCACCGGCGGCGCCGTCGTCAACCGGTCCGGCACGAACCCCAGCCACGGCAACGTGCACAACGCGACCGCCAAACCCAACCGATCCGCCGGACCCCGACCACGACCCGGATCCACGAACGCCACATCAGCCGGAGTCAGCGTGAAAAACCGGAACAACTCCTCGCGGCTGATCTCCGGGAACCCCCGCAGACGCTCCAACTCCTCATCCGCGAACACCCGCGTCGCCACGAACCCCGACCTCCAGCACGCCGATCAACCTCATCGGCAGCCAAGCCAAGCACCAACCCCCCAGCCCCGCACCCCGAACACGAAAACCCTGCCCTACCAATCCGCTACGCCATATCCGCCCGAAATTCGGCCGATACTACGGCGACCCCCGGGACGCGCAGCCAGCCATGCGGCCACGGTCTCGGCGCGCCGGTCGGGCAGGACATCGATCGGGCGGTGGGTGTCCATGTCCACCAGGACGGTGCCGTAGCGATGCCGTTTACGCAGGGCGAAGTCGTCGATCCCGAGTACCTCGACGGAGTGCACCGGCGGATCCGGCAGGCTGCGTACCAGCCGCAACAAGGTCGAACGCCCTACTGGCATCCCCAAAGCGTCCGCCAGGCGTGCTCCGGCTCGTCCAGCCAACGCCAACCCGATCCGCTCGAAAATCGCGGTCAGCAGTGGGGTGTGCCGAGCATACGCCGAGGTCAGCCCATCGATCTGTTCGGCGAATGTCCGTCGGCTGCACCCCTCGTTAGGGCACAGGAATCGGCGCACCCGAAGAACCAGGCGGCTGGGCCAGTTACCGACCGCGGCGTCGGCGAGGGTGCGGTCGTAGCGGCTGTGGACCCCGCTGCGCCCTGTTCCCGCAGTCCGGGCACGAGGCCGTCCTGCGTCACCGCGCATGCGCGGATACGGATCCCTGCAGCGGACGCGTCGATCGACTCGATGGTCACACCGGCCAGGTGCGGGAGCAGAACCCGCAGGTCACAACGATTCGCAGAACACCGGCAAGATCATCGTCTGCGGATCGGCAGAGCCCCTGAGGGCACCCCCCTTCACCACCACGGAAAGGGGGCCAGAACCAGTTTTCACGTGCCGTCGACAGCCCGATCGTCGATCAATGCCACCTCGATCAGTTCGCGGCGATCAGGCCAAAGACGCCGACGACCAATCCCATGAGGCCGCAATAGAGGAAGAAGCCAGCACCGAGCCTGTTCTTCTCTTGCCATTCCCTCCTGGTCACGCTTTTTCGCCCCATGTACTCGCATGCTCCGAAGCAAATGAGCGCCGCGGCGATCAGTAGCCACCACAGACCCGTGAGACCTCCTGAGAGGTTGTGGACGGGTTCGGCGGGCCGTCGAAGCCGAGGTAGATGGTGCGGGCGTAGAGGGGCAGCTCGTTCACGTCGGTGGCGGTCCTTTTCTCAGGCTCGGCGGTCGGTGGCTGGCACTGTGCCATGGGGCACTGACTGATCTTGTTCGCTCGTGATGCGGTGTTGTCACCAGATCTGACACCGATACATCCGGTCGAGTCTGTGAGCTCTCGCGTCGCATCGTTCGCGCGATGTACGAGCGAACCTACGGAAATACCATGTCGTCGGGACATTAAGAAACGCCATTCAGGCATTTACGGCAATGCGTAGGAAAAATCCCACGAAATACCATTAGGCGCACAGAAAACACGCTCTGACCTGCGGTTTATATGTTATAATAATAACATGGCGAGAGGTGTCCGACGGGCGCTTTGCGAGGGGGTCGCCAAATAAAAAGAAAAGGAACAAAGGAGATTGAATAGAACAGTACCAGATTATATAGAGGATGCATTTGACGCATATTGGATAATCACATTCCTGGTGGCGGTTCTCATGCTGTGCGGCGTCTCGGTAGGAGGATTCGCGGTCATAGTGTCGCTGCCGGCCACCATGTCGGTATGGGCTCTACAGGCGACATGGAGCCGCAGAGCGAGGATCAGGAGATTCGTCGAGCGGATTCGCTGACGGAGATAGTTCCGAAAGGGAAGCCCCTGGTAGCAACTGCCTACCAGGGGTTTCTCATGTCTGATCATGCATCGAGGCCGACGACATTCACGCGAGATGTACGAGGCTCAGCATCTCGATACCAGAGGCGCTCACCATCATAGTTTCCATAATTACTATGGACACTATGAAGTGGTTCTCGGACTCGATAACTACGCCCGGGGAGGATCAAGGAGATCGGTGACTGATGATCATCAGATGCGATTCCAGCGGCCGACACCAGTCTGGGCGGTGGACTTGACTTCCCCAGCGGCCGGAGCGTCCCAGCTTTGGCCGTTGTTGTGTTCGGCTTCGAGTCGCTCGACTGTCTCGAGGACGGCGGCTTCGAGGAATTCGCTGAAGGTGCTTGGCGGGAGGACTGAGCGGGTGCCGAGGTAGGCAGCGCGAATGCGTTCGGCCTGGTCGGTGTGGAACCCGAGTTTGGGTCGCGGTGTGCGTGACGCCTCGGTCATTGCTGGTTTTGCTCTCCTGGGCGGCCAGGGGCGTTGCGTCCGACGCCGGTCTGGGAGAGGGACTTGAGTTCGTTGCGGCTGGGTGTGCGCCAGGGTCGGCCTTCGTTGTGTTCAGCTTCTAGGCGCTCGGTGGCCTCGGCCAGCAGGTCGGTGATGAACTCGCTGAGGGTGGCCGGGGGCAGGATGGCGCGGGTGCCGACGTAGGCGGCGCGGATCCGGTCGGCGTCGGCTTCGCTGATGTCGAAGGCCATGCGCTTCTTCCCGGTCATGGTTCTCATCGTAACTTCGATGGTGACCTCGGCACGTAGTGCTGCGTCAGCATAGGCGCGGGCCGTGAGCAGCGGCCATCAATCCGAATCAGATGTATTACCCACGATGGTGAGGCTCTTCCGCGGTGAGGCATTGCTGTCAAACTTCAGCTGGTCTGAAGGGTGAGTGATCAGGCCCAACGCTTCGCTCTTGAAATTCCTTACCTGGGGGAATGATTTAACGTGTGCGGCCCACCGTAGATACGCGATGTCATCGATGCGTCGCAGGCAGTCGAGCACACCGATCGCCAATTGCGCTGAGTGCACCCGCTCCTGTCCCTGCAGATCTGTCAACACCCACCACGCGACTGCATCCGCCATCCATCGAGGCTTCCCCCGACCGAGCAGAGCAAGGCGGATGCTCTCAATGAACCGCTTCTTGTCGAACGCAACTAGTCGACCGGCGCGCACTTCCAAATCCTCTTCCGTCACACGTGAACCGTCGGAAGTAGTTGCGATAAGGCGGCCGGCCTTCAGCACATATTTTGGGCGCCGATCAGGTGCAGGTTCAGTCGGACGCCATTTCCAGGTCACAGTCGCAGGTCGGTGGGTAGGTATCTCCTCTCGCTGGACCAGATCCGGATATTTCTCCGACAACCAAATCAGAACATCTTCCGCTCCCTGCCAACCCTTGCGGTGGGCTACAGGCCTTCCTCGGAACGACATCGCATAGAGGAGGTGCGGGACCCTGTTCTTCGACAAACTCAGTTGGTTCTCGACCACTTCGCGAACTTCTGTGTCCCATATGTATGCCTGTGGCCTCATGTGTGGAGACCGATTTAACTCGCGTCGGTCCCATATTTCGTCCGTGATGGGCTTGGCCCGGTCGGGAAGATCGTCCCGTAGTTGCTCGACGATACCGCGAACTACCTCCCGAATTTCGGCGTCGGAGAGAAGCCGGATGACACCTGCCTCGACGTCTCTGAACAGTCGTTCCTTGTCGAACAGCCACCCCTGAAACCGGGTTCCTCCACTCTGTCGGATCGCGATATCGTCAAGACGCCAACCTTCGAGCTTTTCGAGCGAGAAAAAACGATGGCTGGCGTCTCGCTTACAGACTCGTCTGCGGCGTACACCCCCGTGAGCATCCCGGCTCCCGTCCACCTTGGTGTCAGCCTCACACATCGGACACTGCACAGAAAGTTCCTCCATCCACTGTGGGCAGTGGTCGATGGCCACCTGTCCATATAACGACTATCGGCATGCTGATTGTCGCGCACTGTCACGAATGAGGCCATATATGGCCTTCTGATTTTTCTTTCGGCCAGTGTGTGGCTGTGAAAAGGCGGTTTGGGCACTGTGGTCTCACCGGCCGGCGGACCTCGGCCGGACGACAGATCCGGAGGTTCAGACGATGCCCACTACACAGCCCTCGGGAGAAGCAACCAAGAGAAGCCGCAAGGTGAAAGTGGCCGCCGCGTGCGTCGCAGGGTTGGCGGCCCCTCTTCTCTACGCTGCACCCGCCAACGCCGACACCGATTCGGTGGATGCTTTCACGCGGTACCAGATCGCCAGCGCCGCCCTCAAGTGGGTCGATACGGTCTACACCTTCCCGAATGACTGCACCTACTTCGTCTCCCAGGCTCTGTGGGACGGAGGGATCGAATCGACTGCGGACTGGACGCCGAGGTCATCCGACACATCGAAACTCGCCAGCAACACGTTCTACAACCCGGGCCCGACCAAAGCCGCCGCAAGCGCCAACCACTTCACCGATTACATGCGCAGCAGCGGCACCGCAGAGATCCGGCCGATCAAATGGAGTGACAACACCGCGGCCGGGGCGCAACTCGGTGACATCATCGCTTACGACTGGGACGACGGCGCCGATGGGAAGATGGATCATCTCGCCATCATCACCTCGTTCACCGACGACGGGTATCCCCTGGTAACCCAGCACAGCCCCACCCGCACGAATCGGGGGTGGTCCTGGGATCCTTCGGCGGGCACATGGATCGAGTACTCCCACCCAGGGGCCAAGGCTTACTTGATCCACCTGAAGTGAGCATCGAGGTCTGATCTAGATGTATGAGGCCATGACGTTGGTGACACCGGCGCGGAGCTTGCTCGCGGGCGGTCGGTCGCCGACGGCAGTGTGGGGTCGATGGTAGTTGTAGTGCACGTTCCACACGTGCAGGGCCTCCGATCGTTGCTGTTCGCTGGTCCAGGTGCGGGCGTAGAGGAACTCTTCGGCCAGGATCCGGTTGTAGCGCTCGACCTTGCCGTTGTGCCGTGGGGTGTACGGGGTGATTCGCTGATGCCGAGCCCCGTGCAGCACCTTCGCGAAGTCCTTCGCGCGGTAGCAGGACCCGTTGTCGGTCACGATGCGGTGGATGTGGCCGATGCCGTGAGCGGCGAAGAACACCCGGGCCCGGTGCACGAACCCGATTGCGGTCGAAGCTTTCTCGTCGGGCAACGCTTCGGTATACGCCAGGCGGGAGAACCCGTCCACAGCCGAATGCAGGTACACGTAGCCGGCGCGGGCCCCGGCAGCCTTGGCGCGTTCGACCCTCTTGGCGTGCTCGCTGCCGCGACCGTGCACGCGCCAGCCGCCGCCATCGGGGATCCGACCGACCTTCTTGATGTCGACGTGCACCATGTGGCCGGGCCAATGCGCGACGATCCGCCGGGGTTCGCGGTTGCTGTCTCCGGTCGGGTCGAGGAACCTGCGTCGGTTCAGGCCGAGGTGCGCCAGGTGCCGGCTGACGGTGCGCACCGAGATCGGGCACCCGTCGGTGGCCAGTTCGAGGGCGATGCGCCGTGCCGACCACTTCTTCTCACGCCGTAGCTGCTCGATCCGGACCACCACCTCGGCGGCGGTGGTGGTGGGTTGGTGGTGCGGCACGCTGGGGCGATCGAGCAGACCCAACTCACCGAACTGCCGGTGGCGGTGTACCCATTTGCTGGCACAAGCGCGGGAGATGCCCATCTCGGCGGCGACGTGGGAGATCGGACGGGTCTGACACCGCTGCACGAGACGGCGGCGACCCTCGACGGACAGCGGGGCGTTACGGTGGAGCACGGACGGGTTCTTCCTGTTGGCGGATGCGTTGGTGGTACTTCTCATCCTGCCGCGGAAGACCCGTCCGCTTCGCTCAGCCCCCGCCTGGCCTGGTGTCTACAACGTCATGACCCGCAACAGCTAGATCCTGTGATATCCACATACCCTTCATTCGTTGTGGATAAACGTTGGTCGTTTCCGATCAATGATTGTGGGTGATGATTCCGCGGATGTTCTTGCCGTCGAACATGTCTCGATACCCTTGGTTGATGTCGGCAAGTTTGTACTCGGTGGTGACGGTTTCGTCGAGCTTGAGTTGACCGTTGCGGTAGAGGCGGAGAAGCCGGGGGATGTCGGCGCGGGCGTTGGCTTCCCCATAGAGGCTCCCAACGAGACGCTTCTGGAGCAGGGTGAAGGTCATGAGTGGGATGCTGGCCGTGGTTTCGGCGGCGGGCGCGATTCCGGTGAGAACTGCGGTGCCGGCCTTGCGGACGAGTTCGAGGGTCTGTCCGATCATGTCCCGGGTGACGACTCCGACCGTCAGGATAGCGGAGTCCGCCATGACTCCGCGGGTGAGATCGGCAGTGAGGGCGGTGGCTTCTTCGAAGCTGGTGCAGAAGTGAGTTGCGCCGAGGCCGAGGAGGATGTCCCTCTTGGTGTCGACGATGTCGACAGCGATGATGTTCTCGGCGCCGGCGATACGGGCGCCCTGGATGGCGCCTGATCCGATGCCGCCGCAGCCAATGACGACGACGGTGTCGCCGGGTTGGACTTCGGCGCTGTTGACGGCCGATCCCCAGCCGGTGGTGACGCCGCAGCCGAGGAGAACCGCACGGTCGAGAGGGAGGTCGTCATCGATCTTGACGACGGATTCCTCATGCACCGTGCCGTACTCGGCAAAGGTACCCAGGAGTGACATGGCGCCGACGTTCTGGCCGCGGGCACGGCGGCGGTATGTGCCGTCGAGCATGGTGCCGCCGAGGATGTGGGCGCCCATGTCGCAGAGATTAGAATGTCCGGTCGCGCACCACCGGCAGCGACCGCAGCCAGGGAGGAATGAGCAGACGACATGATCGCCCGGTGCGAGGCTGGTTACGCCGGGGCCGACTTCCTCGATGACGCCAGCGCCTTCGTGGCCGCCGACGGTGGGCAGGGCGATGGGCATGTCGCCAGTACGTGCGTGGTCGTCGGAGTGACAGAGGCCGCCGGCGACGTAGCGGATGAGAACTTCGCGTTCCCTGGGTCCGTCGAGTTCGACTTCCTCGACGCTCCAGTCCTGGTGTGAGCCCCAGAGCACGGCGGCGTTCATCTTCATGGTTGTCCCTATCGATCTAGGTAAATGGGCATTGACCCCGGTCACAGTCGATTGTGTTGCGTCACATTTCGGTAGGATTGAACGACAGTGCCATCTGGCTGAATGTCCGCGCCACGTTCGGGACTGTCCCCACTTCGGTTGACTCGCCGACCTGCCCCAGGGCTTCTTACCCATTTCGGTGTGAAGATCGAGCCCTGCTGAGAGGCTTCGATCAATGCCCCGACCGTATCCGCCGGAGTTCCGCTTCCGGGCCGTCGCACTCGTCCGTGCCGGCAAACCGATCACCACCGCTGCCACGGAGCTCGGCATCAGCGCTGGTGCTCTGCACAACTGGGTTCGCCAGGACCAGATCGACCGCGGCAAGCGCCCCGGGGTCGCGACCCTAGAGAGCGCGGCGCTGGCGAAGGCCAACAAGCGCATCCGGCAAGGAACGATGATGGAGTCGTTCTGGTCGTCGATGCAGATCGAGGTGCGGACAGAGCACCGCCCGGTCGACACGTCGGTGCCGACCGGGCGGGTATGAGTTTCTTCTCTAGGTGGTAGCGAAGTACACGGACTGGGTCTGCAGGCAGGCGTCGAGTCCCTCGGGGCCGAGTTCGCGCCCGAGTCCGCTTGCCTTGATCCCGCCGAACGGTGCGACCGGGTCGAGCATGAAGTAGTTGATACCGACGGTTCCGGAGCGGACCCGGCGGCTCAGTTCTTCGCCTCGCTTCTCGTCCGAGGTCCAGATAGTGCCCGCGAGACCGTACTTCGTGTTGTTGGCGATCCGAACTGCGTCGTCGACGTCGTCGTACGGGATCACGGCGAGCACAGGCCCGAAGATCTCTTCCTGGGCGATCGTGCTTTCGGGGCCGACATCCGCGAACAGCGTGGGTTCGACGAACCACCCCTTGGCTAGCTCCCGAGGTCGTCCACCGCCTGTGACGAGTCGGGCACCCTCTTCGACGCCCTTGGCGATGTAACCCTCGACACGAGCACGATGGCGCGCCGAAACGAGGGGGCCGATCTGTGTCTGCGGGTCGAGGGGATCGCCGACAGAGGCGCCGGATACGAGCGCGCAGAGCACGTCGAGGGTCTCCTCGTACCGTGAGCGCGGTACGAGGATGCGTCCGTTGGCAACACAGGTTTGCCCGTTGTTGAGCAGTGCGATCTGGAAGAGCCCTTCGAGGTTCGACATCAGATCGGCGTCGTCGAGAATGATCGCGGCCGACTTGCCGCCGAGCTCGAGCGTCACCGGGCGCAGCAGATCGCCGCACGTGGCGGCGATCTGCCGGCCGACGGCGGTCGATCCCGTGAAGGTCACCTTGTCGACCCCCGGGTGGGACACGAGGTAGGAGCCAGTACTCGCACCACCCGGCACGATGTTGATCACGCCGTCAGGGATGCCGGCGCTCTGCGCGGCCTCAGCCATCACGTACGAGTCGAGGACCGTCTCGGGGCTCGGTTTGAGCACCACCGTGCATCCGGCGGCGAGCGCAGGAGCCATCTTGAATGCCGTCACAAGGTTGGGGTAGTTCCACGGCACGATTGCCGCGACGACGCCGAGGGGTGTCCGGCGAACCTGCGCGCGTCCGCCGAGGAGCCCATGACGGGTTTCCTCGACGTCGGTGATGCGGACGAGATCCGCGTAGTAGCGGAAAACGGTTGCCGGGAGCGCGGACTCGAGCATCGCCGCGGTCGTGATGGGCATTCCGTTCTGCTGCGAGACCCGTCGGGTGATCTCGTCGGCGCGCGCCTCGAGCTCGGTTGCGAACTGCTCAAGGACCCGGGCCCGCGCCCGAGGCTCCCATGTCGACCAACCTTTCGGGTCGTCGAAGGCGCGGCGGGCGGCACCGACGGCTGCATCGACGTCAGCCGGCGACGCCTCGGGCGTGCGGCCGATCAGCTCTTCGGTTGCCGCAGAGTGTATTTCGATCACCGATGTAGATGCAGTTGCGGCGAGCTTGCCGCCGATGAACAACGAGTCGTATTCGAGCATGGAGTCCTCCGTGCGCTTGGTTGTCACATGTCGTGCTGCCTCGGATGCCCATGCCGCCGTACGTGTCTCGGTCGACATCGTTGGGTCCGCCGTGTTCGATGCTCCGGTCATGGTTCGCTCCTCGGAGCTGTACAGGTGGTCGTCCTCATGGTTTCCCTATCGGTCCAGGTGTGGGCATCAGCCTCGGTCGCTATCGAGTGTGCTGAGTCACATTCCTGTACGCTTGTACGACAGCGCCAGTTGACTGAACGAGCACGCCATACCGGATCGGACAATCTGTGTGCCCTAGCTCCGACGACTGGCGCGAGGATCG
>NZ_CP097189.1:0-4242 GCF_024321955.1 Rhodococcus sp. GA1
ATGACGATGGGGGAATTGCTCACCGACGAGATCTGGGGGCGGGAGGTCCTGCTGCCGTATCGGCCGCATGCGACGAACGATCTCCGTGCCGGGCAGTACCGCTACAGCCGCGACGAGGCACTGACGATGCGCTACATCGAGCACTCGCCTCACGCGTTGCTCGGCTCGATCGTCATCGACTGCGACCACCCGGATGCGGCGATGCGGGCATTCGAGCAGCCGTCCGACCATCCGGCCCCGAACTGGGTCGCGCAGTCCCCGTCAGGGCGGGCGCACCTGGGCTGGTGGCTGGCCGGCCCCGTCTGCCGCACCGACTCCGCCCGGCTGCAACCGCTGCGCTTCGCTCATCGCATCGAGCGGGGTCTGTGCATCTCCGTCGGCGGGGACTTCGCTTACGGCGGGCAGCTGACCAAGAACCCGATCCACCCCGATTGGGAGACCATCTACGGCCCGTCCCGGCCCTACGAGCTGCGCGACCTCGTCACCGTCCACACCCCACGTCAGGCGCCCAGGAAGCCCGAGAAGGCGGTCGGGCTCGGCCGCAACGTGACCATGTTCGATACCGCCCGCACCTGGGCCTACGGGCAGTGGTGGCACCACCGGCACGACGGTCTCGATGCCTGGCTGATGCTCGTGCTCCAGCACTGCCACGCGATCAACACGCAGTTCACCGCCCCACTTCCGTTCGTGGAGGTCAGGGCCACCGCCTACTCCATCGGCAAGTGGATCTGGCGCAACTTCGACGAACAGGCCTACCGCGCCCGACAAGCCCACCTCGGCAGCAAAGGCGGCAAGGTCGTCTCCCCTGCGAAGATCGAAGCCAACCGTCAACGGCGTCTGAAGGTAGACCGCACGGTGGCGTTGGAGGTTCTGCGATGAGCAAGCACATCCCCGTACGGAAGCGGCGAGGAGCGGAGGTCCCGGCGCGGAGGACGATGACCGCCCGCGAAGGCGCCGAGAGGTTGGGCGTATCCCCACGCACCATCCAGCGCATCATGGCTGAGCCTCGGGAGGAGTTCCTCGCCCGTGCTGCCGAACGTCGTCAGCGGGTGCTGGAGTTGCGTGCTCAGGGCCTCAAGCTGCGCGAGATCGCCGAGCAGGTCGGAATGACGACCGGCGGGGTCGGCACGATCCTGCACCACGCCCGCAAGGCGGCAAAGGCTCGCGAAGAAACGGCGAAGGCCGACGTCGGCGCCGACACCTGAGCAACGGCAAACCACTGCTGCGGCTGGCCCCAATCGCAGCACACATACGAACCAGCTTCTTCACTGGCACAAGCATTTTGGGCAACCTATGTTGACGCATCGACCGAGGGCAAGGCAGCGCGAAGCGGTGCCGCGGCAGCCCGTTTTCGGGGTGGGGTGACCGGTTCTGTCAGCGGCCCTTCTTCGCCTTTTTCCGTTCGAGGGCTCGCCGCTGCTGCCGGGACAATCCCGCAGTTTCCGGCGGCGGTGGGGCGGTCTCCCGGAGGTACTGATCGAGGTAGTGGGCCAGCTGCACCGCCGCCTTGTGCAGCGGCGGGGGGTACTCACGCTCGGGATGGCGACGGAACGCGATCGAGCCGCTGAACGATTCGAGGACTCTCGCCAGCAGCTCTGGGTGCCGTATGACGTGCTCGACCACCTCGTGGTCCTCGAGGTACCTCGCCGGCGTGGAGGGCACCGTTTCCCGCCAGTCGGGCACCCGGACTTCGACGGGTTTTTCCACGATCCGGGTCTGCCGGACCACCTTCACCCCGACCGCTCCGCTGCGTGATGCCTTGCGGGCGCTGTACGCGTCGCGGCGGCATTGGTCGCTGCACCACACCCTCGGCCGGCCCGCCCCGGCGTGCTGAGGGACAGGGTTTGCGCACCACGGGCACATGCCCGGATCGGCGTCATCTGCGCTGGTTGCGGGGCTGTCGGTCGGCGTCGGCGGGGTCGTCACGAGGCAGAATCCTATTTCGTCGCGCCAAAATTGCAGCTTTAGTGCAAGAGGTGTGTGGGCGTTTTCGGTCGCGCAGGATCGACATCGCTGGTGTCGGCGGGTGTCTGTCGGCGGGATCGCCGACGATGACCAGGACTGATCCAGGAAGGTGGCGGGCATGACCACGACTGCGTTCACTCAGGGCTACGACGCCGGATACGCCGAGGCCGTCGAGCGGCAACGACTCGGAGACGCCGACACCGCCCACGACGCTTCGACGTGGTTCACCGCCCCGGTCGGGCAGCCCCACGTCGAGGAGTACGAACGTGGGTTCTTGGCAGGGTTCGCCGACTACATCGAGGCCACCCGGCCCGGCCGGCCCTGACGTCGCGCCACCGCGCCCCACAACACGCCCTGAGCGCCCCGCTGACGCACTGAACCAACCTCGGGCACTTGTCCCCCGGCCTCACACGTGTGAGGCCGCTACAGCCGCTCCCGCCGGATCGGGCGAACCACGCCCCGCGACGACACCCGACGGGGGACACACCTCTTGCAGTTCCACTCACATCCGGGACAGGCCGGGGTCAAGTCCCGTGAGGTGGTGTACGACGTCGTCGCGTGATTCCTCGTCGGTGGATCAGGCGGTCAAGGCCGGTGTCACCTCCTCGGTGCCCTCGGTGACACTGTCGGCGGGCTTGCCGGTGCGGGAGCGGGCGAGTACGTCGAGGCCGAGGTAGCGGCGGCCTTCGATCCACTCGTCGTGCTGCTCGGCCAGCACCGCCCCGACGAGTCGGATCAGAGCGGTGCGGTCCGGGAAGATCCCCACCACGTCGGTCCGGCGGCGGATCTCCTTATTGAGGCGCTCCTGCGGATTGTTGCTCCAGATCTGTTTCCAGATCTGCTTCGGGAACGCGGTGAACGCCAACAGATCCGACCGGGCGGCGTCGAGGTGATCGGCCACCTTCGGCAGCTTCTCGGTGAGTGCATCGATGATTCGATCGTATTGTGCGTGAACGGAATCCGCGTCGGGCTGGTCGTACACGGAGTGCAGCAGTGTCTTCACCCAGGGCCACGACGACTTCGGTGTGACGGCCATGAGGTTCGTCGAGTAGTGGGTGCGGCACCGCTGCCAGGAGGCGCCGGGCAGGGTTGCGCCGATCGCCGCGACGAGGCCGGCGTGGGCATCGGAGGTCACCAACCGCACCCCGGACAGGCCGCGGGCGACCAACCCGCGGAAGAAGGTCAGCCAGCCGGCGCCGTCCTCGGCGGAGGTGACGTCCAGCCCCAGGATCTCGCGGTAGCCGTCGGCGTTGACCCCGACCGCGACCAGGGCGTGCACGTTCACCACCCGTCCGTTCTCGCGGACCTTGAGGACCAGGGCGTCGGCGGCGACGAACGTGTACGGGCCCGCATCGAGGGGTCGGTTCCGGAAGGCCTCGACCTGGGTGTCGAGGTCTTTCGCCATCACCGAGACCTGCGACTTCGACAGCGAGGTGATCCCGAGGGTATCGACGAGTTTCTCCATCCGCCGGGTCGAGACCCCGAGCAGGTAGCAGGTCGCAACAACCGAGGTCAGGGCTCGTTCGGCCCGCTTGCGCCGTTGCAGCAGCCAGTCCGGGAAGTACGAGCCGGACCGCAGCTTGGGGATGGCCACGTCGAGGGTGCCGACGCGGGTGTCGAAGTCGCGGTGCCGGTAGCCGTTGCGAACGTTGACGCGTTCGTCGGAGCGTTGGCCGTAGTCGGCGCCGCACAGGGCGTCGGCCTCGGCGCCCATCAGGGCGTGGATGAACATCGTCAGCAGCTCGCGCAGCAGGTCGGGGCTGGCGCCGGTGAGTCGGTCTTCGACAAGCTGGCGGAGGTCGATATCGTGGGCAGTGGTCATCGCGTGCTCTTTCGTCGAGTCGAGTTGGTAGCTCTCTCGAAGAATCACGCGGTGACCGTCTTTCGTCCGGTTACGACACGCCGGTCATCGGATCCGATCCGGCTCGTACACCATCCTGATGGACGCAACCCAGGCCGGCCCATCGGTACGCCCACTGCCCCCCGAACCGACACCGTTCTGCCGCACTCGACAGCCGTACCCGGCTTACCTCCCGCACCCCGGACGGCACCGCACCGTCACGTGCCACCCGACTGCCTGTGGTCCCGACCCATGCACGAGACGACTCACCCGACACATCTCATGCATCACGGATGCGACCGCGGAAATCCGCCGGGTTTATGGCCCCGGCAGGGATCGGTGAGTGGTGTAAACCCCCAGGAAAAAATCGGGATACCTGATATGGCTTGGTGTGTCGTACGTAAAAAAATGATCTTTTTTGTGCGAGAGTGTCCGGC